>CALEST010000208.1 GCA_937907555.1 uncultured Sediminibacterium sp. | reverse complement strand
TCTGATGTCTTTTTTCCAGGACCAATCCCAGTCTGGCTTCAATTAAACGGAACTGCTTGCTTTGGAATCCGGAAGAAGGGGTAAGTAAATTCCTGAATGCCAGAAAATCCATCGGGGTCATGGTATCTAGAATGCTTACCTGTTGATTTAACAATTCAAGGATTTTGATAATTCGTTTAAAACGATGCCTTACAAGGTTTAAATCTTCTGAATTGTCATTGATTTTTTCTTTTTTGAAAACCTCCATGCAATAGTCCAACTCGAACAGGATCTGCTTGAACCATAGCTCATATGCCTGATGAATAATGATGAACAACATTTCATCATGAGCGGGTTCATTGCCAGCTTCAAAACTTACCGGATGCTGACTTTCAATAATTTTATCCAGTTGCAGATAGCTGCCGTAATACATGGGTTCTTTTTCCATATTCAATCGTTAGGTTTCAAATATAGCTTCATTCAGTCAATTCAAAAAGAACCATTAATTTCGTTGTATGACCATCTCATCCCTTGTACAGCATATTCAGGAAAAACAATCTTATCTCTGCGTAGGATTGGATACGGATTTACAAAAAATTCCGGCTCATTTAAAAGAGCAGCCCGATGCAATGTTACAGTTTAATAAAGCCATTATTGATGCAACTTTACCGCATTGTGTAAGTTACAAAATCAATACTGCCTTCTATGAAGCAATGGGACTGAAAGGATGGGAGATTATGCAGGAAACACTGGCTTATATTCCCAAGACTCATTTTACTATAGCAGATGCCAAGCGTGGAGATATTGGAAATACTTCTACCCAATATGCCAGAGCTTTTTTTGAAGCAATGGATTTTGATGCCATAACGGTTGCACCGTATATGGGCGAAGATAGTATTCGTCCCTTTTTGGAATACGAAAACAAAGTGACCATTGTACTGGGGTTAACCTCTAATGCAGGCAGCAATGATTTTCAGCAACTGATTCTGGAAGAATATGATGAGTCGCTTACCATGGTTCCCCATATTACACAGGGGGCGGTCAGCAAAAGATTGTATGAGCATGTAATAGGGCGGGTGGCAACCTGGGGTACTCCCGATAATCTTATGTTTGTGGTAGGTGCCACTCAGGCTACTGAACTCGAGAATGTACGAGACATTGTTCCTGAACATTTTTTATTGGTTCCGGGTGTGGGAGCACAGGGAGGAAGCCTGGAAGCCGTAAGTAAATTTGGATTAAATAAAAATGCAGGACTGCTGGTAAATGCCAGCAGGGCTGTTATTTATGCTTCTGAAGGGGAAGACTTTGCTATTAAAGCCCAATTGGCTGCAAAAGCATATCAGGAAGAAATGGCTCTTTACTTAAGCCATCGTTAATTTTTATTTTAGTGATTGCTGTATAGATCCCAATAGTTTTTTAGCCCAGATCATATGCGTTTCATAAGAGAAATGAAGCCCATCTTTGGCAATAGCCTGCGGGTCTGTCGAAAATGCCCTGGTTTCGGTTGTAATATCAATGAATGGTGTATAAAATTGTTTAGCAGTTTGTTTGCACACCATATTGAATGCATCAATTTCTTTGGCAATTTGTTCCTTGTTTTTGTCAGCCGCAAAAGGGGTGCATCCCCAGTCGGGAATAGATAAAATGAATACTCTTTCGTTTTTGCCAGAAGCAAAATGGATGGCTTTTTTTACAAGGAATTCAAAATCATTTTTAAAGTTATCAATAGATAGGTTTCTATATTGATTGTTTACTCCAATTAATAGCGTTACAAAATCATAGTGTTGGTTTAATTGTGTATGCAGCAGATGTTCAGCCAATTCAGTGCTGGTCCATCCTGTTTTAGCCACCATTTCCGGAGCATGCATGGCTATTTTCTCCTGTCTTAGTAACTGGGTAGTGATATAGGGAAAGGATTGATGAATCGGAACGGATTCTCCAATGGTGTAGGAATCTCCCAGGGCCAGATAACTATGTATATGTTGCATTAAAAGTTAGATTTTAATATTTCATAAAAACGATATACATCTGCAAATCCACAATATAATGGGGCAGGAGCAACTCTAATTACACCAGGTTCCCGATAATCTACAATGATGCCACTCTCTATCATTTTTGTATGAATTTCCTTCCCTCTTTCTTTAAAGTAAAGAGATAATTGAGCGCCCCGCTGTGCAGGGTCTGAAGGTGTAATGATTTCAAAATTAATATTGGATAGTTGCTGCAACAGAAAAGCTAAATAATTAGTTAGTACAATGCTTTTCTCTCTCAAAGCTTTAATGCCCGCTTTGTCTATTACTTCAAGGGAAGCTTTTAGGGCAGTCATATTGAATACTTGTGCCGTGCTGATATTCCAACTACTCGCATCTTTCTTTGGAATGAAACCCTTTTCCATTTTAAAACGGGTGGATTCATCATTGCCCCACCAGCCTGCCAATCGGTTCATGGATGGGTTGTCAAAGTGTCTTTCATGAATAAAATATCCGCCGGTAGCACCAGGACCTGCATTCAGGTATTTGTAACTGCACCAGGCTGCAAAATCAACATTCCAGTCGTGAAGTTCCAATGGAATATTGCCTGTTACGTGTGCAAGGTCAAATCCGGCAATGGCTCCTACATCATGTGTAGCTTTAGTAATGGAAGCTATATCAAAAAATTGTCCTGTGTAATAATTGATGCCACCAAACAAAACCATGGCAAGCTCGTTCCCGGTGGCCTTGATGGTATCAGTAATCTGTTGTGTGGTTAGTGTTTTTGCTCCATCCAAAGGATGAATTTCAATGATGGCTTCATCCGGATTCAAGCCAAAATGACGAACCAGGGTTTCAACTGCATATTGATCGGAAGGGAATGCCCCAGCTTCCATGATGATTTTGAAACGATTGGCAGTAGGCTTGTAAAAACTTAGCATTAATAAGTGAAGATTCACCGTAAGGGCATTCATGGCACTCACTTCTTTCTCTTTTGCGCCAACCAGTCTGGACAAAGCCGGCTTTAAATACTCCTGAAAATAGAGCCATGGATTGGTGCCATTGAAATATCCACCTACAGCAATTTCTTTCCAGGTATTCAATTCAGTTTCAAAAGCATTGGCCACATTTTTTGGCTGTAGTCCCAGTGAATTCCCACAAAAATAAATTACATCTCTGCCCTGGTGTTGAGGAAAATGAAAGGCTTCGCGGAATTGATTCAGTGGATCTTTCTGATCCATTTCGGTAGCATAAGCAATTGTTGCCTGAAAGGGATGTTGCATTGTCCTTTTTTACCGCAAAGTAAAGCTATCCACCGATTATTTGATAAATGGTTTAGTATTAATCGGTTAAAGAGTTAATTTGGGTACCCAAAACCAATTATACGAATATGAGACTATTTCAATTCTTAGTGGTGTTGCTTTTCAGCAGTACCCTATTGGCACAACAAACGCCAGTAACCAAGGCCAATTATGAATTGGCTGCCAGGTTTTC
>CALEST010000207.1 GCA_937907555.1 uncultured Sediminibacterium sp. | reverse complement strand
ATGAGAATATTCAGAATGTAATAACCACGGAAATCAATGGTCAGATTCGCTATGCACCCAATGAAAAATTCTATCAGGGTAAAATATACCGTATCCCCATTTTTACAAAGTATCCCATATTTACTTTAAGTGCAGCCGCTGGTGTTAAAGGTTTATTGGGAGGTCAGTATAATTATCAAAAACTGGATTTGCGTATTGAAAAAAGAAATTACCTGGGAAGATTGGGTTATGCTGATGCAACACTGGAAGGTGGATATACTTTTGGACAGGTTCCATTTCCACTTCTTACTGTTCATAGAGCCAACCAAACTTTTGCCTACCAGCTGAACTCTTATAATATGATGAACTTCCTGGAATTTGTGAGTGATCGTTATGCTTCCTTTACCTGGGTACATCATTTCATGGGTATTGTATTTAACAGAATACCTTTATTGAAAAAGTTGAAATTCAGAGAAGTAGCTTCATTCAAAATTTTATATGGTGGTGTGAGAGATGAAAATAATCCGTCTTTGAATCCCAACCTATTTAAGTATCCAACCATAAATGGTGCTACCACAACATTTGCGCTGGATCCTGCCAAGCCTTATATGGAAGCCAGTGTTGGAGTTGAGAATATTTTCAATATTCTGCGTGTGGATTTTGTAAAACGTTTGAGTTACCTGGATAATCCTGGTATTTCACCTTATGGTATAAGAACCAGATTTAGATTTGACTTTTAATTTAAACAGGTATAAACAAAAATTGAATTCAATTTTTTAAAATGAACCATTCAAAGCCAACATTCAGAGATAAAGCACAACAAACAATTTATCTTGTTATAAACCCCTTTGTTAAATTTTTAATTAAACTGGGGCTTACACCCAATGCGGTTACTTTTATCGGGTTGCTGTTGAATATATTGGTTACGGCCATATTCATAGAAGGAGCCGAGAAGGGCCATAGAGGGGAGTTAAGTTATATCGGCTGGGCCGGGGCCTTGGTATTATTTGCTGGCTTATTTGACATGCTGGATGGTCAGGTAGCCAGATTAGGTAAAATGTCTTCTTCTTTTGGAGCTTTGTTTGATTCGGTTCTGGATAGATACAGTGAGCTGGTTTTATTTCTCGGTATTTGTTATTACCTTATTTCTCATCATTATTTCTTTAGCTCTCTTTTTGCGTTTATAGCTATGATTGGTTCTTTGATGGTGAGTTATACCCGTGCAAGAGCCGAAGGGCTGGGGGTAGAATGCAAGGAAGGTTTAATGCAAAGACCAGAAAGAGTAATCACGATAGGGGTAACAGCAATTGCTTGTGGAATTACTTCTTATTTTATTGGAGGAGAGTTTAAAATGTATTTACCAGGTACCACAGTACAGGTATTTGAAACCATTTCCGTATTCACCTTCCCTTTAACAATAATGGCGGTGCTTACGAATTATACTGCATTTAAGAGATTGCTGGATGCAAAAACTGCATTAGACTTGAAGGATAAGCAAAAAGCAGCATAGTAATCAATCATAATAAAGATTGAACGGATAGTTGGGATTATAAAAGAATTTGTAATAGTTAAATAAGAAAAATTGTCAGGCGTGAATTTAGTGAGAAAGCAAGTTTGGTTTTTTGTTATCCTACTCATAGGAATCATTAGTAGTGTGAATTTGGTAATTGCAGCAACCAGAGAAGCGGAACTTAAATTGTATATTGAGACAGATCCACAGGATACATTTCCGGTTCCTGCAGGGATTAAGAATCAATTGTTTTATTTGCAAAGAACCACCAATACCAATACAGTAATTTATTCTCTGAATGTGAATGATAAAGGAGAGCTGGATGAAAGTACCCCTGTAAAAGTGTTCTGGATTCGTTATCCGGAAGGAGGGATGCGCAAAGAGTTGAATTTTATACAAAAAGCGTTTGCCTATGGAACCATTTCTAAGAAGAATAAAGACGGGAGTTTTACCATTCAATTGGTTGCATATAAGAAAAAGGAATTTACCTTAAAGAAATCGCCTTCAGACAACACTTATAAAATGTATACGCAGATAAATAACAAGGAGTCTGAAATAAAAAGGGTTTACATTCAGATTGACCCGGGGGGGACTTTGTTTAATCCTAATGTACGGTATATTGAAATGAAGGGTAAGGAAGCGGCTACCAATAAACCCATCATGGAAAGATTTAAACCATAATTGATTTGTATGCCATTGAAGTCGAAGAAAATAAAAGCATCTTTTCTGGTTTTATTATTTTCTGTTGCCTATCTGGTATTGTCTTATTTCCTGATAGGGTTTAAGACAGATCAGCTGGTACTGGTTGGCTTGTTTAATTTCATGTATTATTTATCGGCTGTTACCCGGAAATTTATTCTTGGGTTTACCGTCTTCATTGTTTTCTGGATCATTTTTGATTATATGAAGGCATTCCCGAATTACGAATACAATACGGTCAGTATCCGGGAATTATACCATCTTGAAAAAAGTATTTTCGGTTTCACCTATCAGGGGGCAGTTGTTACGCCGA
>CALEST010000206.1 GCA_937907555.1 uncultured Sediminibacterium sp. | reverse complement strand
TAATAAACTAATAAATAAATCAGAAGTTTGAAAAACAAAAATATAATTCACATTGCATTTTATTATATCTTTAAAACTAACAGCTATTTGTGTTTATTTTAACTAATTTGTATTTAAAGATATCACATTATAATCAAAACTAATTTATTATGTATCAAAAGAAACTGAACTTTTACAATGTGACCCCCTTCCTGGTTTTATTAGTGGTTGCGCTATTAGGCATTTTTGCTCCCCCTGAAATCAGCTTTACAGATAAGGAAGGAAACTATAACGCAGCAGATATTGCCTGGATATTGGTAGCTACTGCATTTGTCTTTTTAATGACGCCCGGACTTGCCTTCTTTTATGGCGGGATGGTGCATAGAAAAAATGTGATTTCAACAATGATAAAAAGTGTGGTTGCCAGTGGAGTAGTTTCTATACTCTGGGTAACAATAGGATTTAGCCTTTGCTTTGGTGAATCAATGGGGGGATTAATTGGCAATCCAACTACATACCTGTTTATGAAGGGGGTAAATAGTGGGGCTCCCTGGAGCCTCGCCCCCTCCATTCCATTAGGACTTTTTGCATTGTTTCAATTAATGTTTGCCATCATTACTCCTGGATTAGTAGTGGGCGCCGTTGCAGAAAGAATCAAATTCACGAGCTATATTCTTTTCATTGCACTTTTCAGTATACTGGTATATGCACCTATTGCACATTGGACATGGCACCCTGAAGGATTCCTATTCAAAATGGGAGCACTGGATTTTGCAGGAGGAACCGTGGTACATATCTCAGCAGGATGCGCTGCATTGGCAGGAGCTCTTATTTTAAAACGCAGAAAAGCACATATTGAACAAATTGAAATTCCGCCTGCCAATATTCCTTATGTGTTGATTGGGACTGGCTTACTTTGGTTTGGATGGTTTGGCTTCAATGCAGGTTCTGCATTGGGAGCAAATGCACTGGCTGTATCTGCTTTCGCAACCACCAATACTGCAGCTGCAGCTGCTGGTTTATCCTGGATGTTTTTTGATGTTATGAGAGGAAAGAAACCCTCTGTTTTAGGATTTTGCATTGGGGCGGTAGTAGGATTGGTTGCCATTACGCCAGGTGCAGGTTTTGTTGCTTTACCACAGAGTATATTCATTGGATTTATTGCAGCCATTATTTCCAATCTTGCTGTTTATTACAAATCAAAGTCTTCACTGGATGATACGCTTGACGTATTTCCCTGTCATGGTATAGGGGGCATGGTTGGCATGTTACTTACAGGTGTATTTGCAACCAAATCTGTCAACAGTGCAGGCGTGGACGGTTTACTTTATGGCAATGCCAGCTTTTTTGTAACGCAGCTGAAAGCCTTATTGATTGTAGTAACCTTCAGCTTTACGATGTCTCTGGGAATTTTTAAAGTTATCAGCCTGATGTTACCATTACGCGTGAGTTCAGAAGAAGAAGAATTAGGCCTTGATGCAACTCAACACGATGAAAAATATTTACAAGGCACATTGCTTGTAAGAGAAAACGCTTAAAAAAACAGGTACAGTCAAGACAGAATTCTCTGGTCCAGAATTCATGACTGTACCCATTATTAACTAAAAGTCATCACAATGTTAAAGAAAATTCTATTTTCTTGCGCAGGTTTATGCGCAATCCTTGCCTCTTATGCTCAAAAAATCGAGCCCCCAAAGTCAACAACAGTAATTACCGGGTATGTTGATGGTTATTTCAGAACCCTAACCAAAGATGGAGCTGGCAACCATAACAATTATACCAGCTTTACCAATTCATGCAATTCTTTTAATCTAGGTATGGCAAGTATCAAAGTAGATCAAACTTATGGCAAGTTTTCCTCTACCCTTGATCTCGGAATTGGCAAAAGAGTGCAGGAATTCTCGTACAACGACAAAGACATCATGACGCATATTAAACAGGTAACCGTTTCCTATGCAGTAAATGATAAATTAAAACTAACAGCTGGCAAATTTGCTACCCATATTGGCTATGAACTATTGGATGTACCAGCAAACAGAAACTATAGTATGTCATATGGCTTTTCCTATGGTCCTTTTTTCCATACTGGATTTAAAGCTGACTATGCGATTGGCGGAAAAACAACTCTAATGTTAGGATTGGTGGACCCTACTGATTATTCAACTTTTAACTCCAATCCCAAATACTTCATTGCACAAGTAGCCACTGCCACCAAAAAAGACGAGCTAAAAGTCTATGCAAACTTTCTGCACGGAGAGATTACAACACAATACAATTTGGTACTAACAGCTAGCTTATCTAAAAAAGTGAGCCTGGCATTTGATGGTAGTATCAATAGTCAGAAAACCATCAGCGGCAATAGCAGCTGGAATTCGGAGGCATTTTACCTGAACTATGATTTCTCCAATAAAATTGGTATTTCATTAAGAGAAGACTTTTTTAATGACCGAAGCTTTAACCCAATTGGCATTGGCAATATGAATGCCACAACCCTTTCAGGTAAATTCAAATTCAATAAACTTACTATTATTCCTGAAGTCAGACTAGACAATAGTACAAATACCTTATTCACCAGTAAAACCGGCAATACGCAAAAAGCATCAAATCTCTTAATTGCGGCTGTTTATACATTTTAAAGCAAAATACAACCGCTGGTTGTAAGAAGAAAAGTTCACTCCAGACAAGCTAGATATATGCAGGGTATATTTGTCCTACGCAAATAAAAATACCTGATGAAAAAATATATAATGGCTTGTCTGGTAGTTATTTCGCTTGATGCAAGCGCCCAAACAGACAGCACAGATAATTTTGATTATAGCAAATTTGGAGATGCAGAAGGGGTAAAAAGATATGCAACACAAAAAGTTGTGAATCAGACTCCACAACGCATACTTAGTCTTGGATATGAATACCAGGGAGGATTTACAATGCCTGGCATTAAGCTAGGTCCACTCCTGCCCGCGTCACAGGATTTTCAGGTTGATCAGGTTCATTCCATAAGAGCTCAGGCAAATATTCCGGTTATTTCTACCAATAAAATCATCTGGCAAATGGGCGTAAATTATTGGTCGAGTAAATTTAATATTGCCAATGCATCCAGCAATTCATTTACCAATGGCATCAATGCAAATGCAATGACCAGTGCCGGAATCAACACAATTCTATTTAAACCACTAAATGAAAAAAACTTTCTGATTCTACAATCCAGTGCAGATTTTAATGGTATTTTTTCTTCCTTCAAAACCATCAACCACCAATCATTAACCATTAGCGGAACCGCTATCTATGGATGGAAGACTTCGGATAAAAACATGGTGGGACTGGGTGTTTCCAGAACTTATAGAGCAGGTAGCGTATTGCATATCCCTGTTCTTTTATGGAATAAAACCTTTAATGATCAATGGGGAATGGAGTTACTCTTACCTGCAAGAGGGCATCTGAGATATAATTTTTCACCCACCAATATGTTACAACTGGGTTTTGAATTGGAAGGGAATCAATATTGGATGAATTTACCCAATAGCCAAAAAGGAGCCGTATTTATTCAACGTGGCGAGTTAAAACCCAGAATTATGTGGGAAAGAAAAATTTCGGGTTTTGTATGGCTAAGCGCACAGGCAGGATTAAGATATAACTGGCGATTCGATGTAATGAATGAGTACAACGGAAAGCGAGATAACCAACGCTATTTCAGCAGTAATCTTGGCAATCCATTGTACTTCAATATCAGCATTAATTTGGTATCGCCATAAAGCCAGACAATTCGTTATCTGAACTTTATTTCGCTACCTGTCTGGTCCAGGTATCGGTTCTGCCAATTAAAGAAACGCCAATGAATCCGCGCACTTCCAGTGTATTGGCATTTACAAGTTTCATGGTGCAAGAATAGGTATTGCCGTTCTTTGGGTCATAGATATTACCCTCATCCCAGATATTTTTTTCTTTATGAGAGAATCCCCAGACATTAACCAAGCCAATAATAGGTCTGCTGCGGTTGGCTTCTTCCGAATGATTTTTATCTAGCTTCGGCTTACCTGTCTCAGGATCATTGGGCTCTTTTAACCAGACTATTTTACCCTGAAATTTTTCACCGTTTTTGTAAATACGAACCATGGCATTGCCATCGCCGGTTTTCCAAACGCCAATGATAGCACCCGGATCTTCCTGAATAAAAGAAAAACTTTGAAGAATAAAAAAAGAGATAGTTGCAAAGAAAATCTTACTAATGCGCCTCATACATCAAGTGAATTAAAGGTTATTTGTATTTAAATCTTAGATAAATATCCTGAAGTTTGTGGCTTTCAAAGGAAATTCTTTAAACAAGAGAGTTGTAAAATCATTAAATGCAAGCATTTCAATACATTTGAACTTTTATCCCTTCATGAAATTATTCTTTACTTTAATTTTTGCAACCATTTCATTATCGGGCTTTGCATCTGATAGTTTAATCACAACGCAACTGCTTGAAAGAATTGCTTTTCTTCAAACAAAAGAAGATAGAATTTTTCCTAAAGGCTCCATACCATCCTATCGGATGTACGCACATAATAAAGACAGATTTAAAGCAGATATAAACCCCTTCTTTACAGCCTTGGTTTCTTTTACCCTTCTGGATATACATACCCATTTAAGTGATTATCAAAAAAAAATAGCCAGTCAGATTATAGGGAATAGCCTTTCTGTTTTTGAAAAATTTAAAAACAGAAAGAACAATTATCCCACTTATAATTTCTGGCCCACAGACACACCCCAGATTTTCCCCAATGCAGGCTGGCTGAATCAGCTTGATAAAAGCAGGTCCTTACCGGATGACCTGGATGATACAGTAATCATTTTGATGGCAATGCAGGCCAGTGATTCCATTGCCATATTAGTACATGAACTCATGCAAAAACATGTTAACAACAATTCCAATCCTGTAAAAAATACATTTAAAGAATACAGGAAGCTGGGTGCTTATTCTACCTGGTTTGGCAAAAAAATGCCTACCGAGTTCGACATCAGTGTCTTGATGAATGTGCTTTATTTTGTTCAGAAATATAACCTGGATTGGAGTGCTGCAGATTCGGCCAGTTTAGGGTTAATCAAAGATGCTATAAAAACACGTAAGCACATTGACCATGCTAATTATATTTCTCATCATTATGCAAAAACATCCATTGTTCTATACCATCTTGCACGATTAATGTCTTTAAAGCCCATTCCTTCATTGGAATCATTAAAACCCCAACTGATCAGTCAGGCTAATATGCTATTTAATCAATCCAATTCATTTATGGAACAGATTTTATTGAGTACTTCCTTGCTGAAATGGGGTGCTAAGCCCCCCGAAATTTCAATTGGCCCGAATCAGGATTTAACCCAAATAATAGAAGACGAAACTTTTTCATTTTTCATAGCCAATATGGGTTCTATCTATCCGGACCAGGTAAAGAAATTTTTAACCAGATCTAAACTGGGTACATTTTATTATTACAGCCCTGCTTATAATAATTTACTCGTTTTAGAAAACTTAATCTGGCAAAAAAGAATGAGCCAAATGAACTAACCAGCAAAATTTAAAATGATGCTAATTTTATCCCAATAAAAAACCCCGAATTCCTTCGGGGTTTTTTGTGGAGCCGACCGGACTCGAACCGGTGTCCAAACATCGCGACCATTAGCTTTCTACATGCTTATTTCTTTATTCATTGTCGGCAATGCACAGGAAAAGAACAAACCAATACATTACTTAGCTGGATAATCTTATTCAACAGGCACAGCCTACTGTTGCAGCATCTCCTTTTGTTTTGAGTCGGCGGCGGCACCTGGAAAGAAGCGAACCTGTGCGGCGGCCCAAATGGTTACTTAATCACTGATTAAGCAGCCATGGCATACTGTGTATTGCCAATTAATGGTTGAATATTCAGATTAAAGTGCTAATTATCCAACGCACTGCATGCTTACACCAACCGTTACATATGCTGTCAAAACCAAAACGGCCCCGTGAAAGTTGAATATACAAAGGTAAGCGCAAATTCAAATATTACTTGAACAAACGCCAGAAGTCTAATCCCAAAGCGTATGCCATTAATCCCATAAGCAGTATCATCCCTGTCATTTGGGCATATTCCATGAACTTATCGCCTGGTTTTCTGCCTGAAATCATTTCATATAGAGTAAATAATGCGTGCCCCCCGTCCAATGCCGGAATTGGCAGAATATTCATGAAAGCCAGTACAATAGAGAAAATACCGGTTAAAGTCCAGAATCTCTCCCAATCCCATACACCCGGGAATGTATTACCAATACTAATGACACTACCCAAAGAATCGCTGGCATTTACCTTACCTGTAAATAACTGCTTCAAGCCAGTTACATATCGATCCAGGGTTTCCCAGCAACGGTTAAATCCGATGGGAATAGATGCCCACAAATCGTATTGAATATGTTCCGTTCCTAAAATTGTTAATGGACTTTTCTGGAAAAACCCAATCGCTCCTTTTTCATTTACCAATGCCTTAATCTGTACCGTATCTTTTCCGCGAATAGCAGTTAATACAGCAACCTGATTGGTGGCTTTCTTCTTTAGTGCATCAAACTCGTGATAATACCTGAATGCCTGATTATTAATAGCAATTAAAGTATCCCCTTTTTTCAGTTCACCTGCATTAAACACAGCCGTGTTGCTAACAGAGTCTACAATCACCGGGTACTGCGGAATCAACATTCCACTGAATTTTTTTTCCTTGATTATTTTCTGCATAAACTGCTCCGGAACTGTAATCTCCTTTTTCTCTCCGTTGCGCAATACAGTCAAAGACTTTGCTTCTGTTAGAACCAGCTCTGATTCAATGGTGCCGAAATTTTCAATCGGTTTGCCATCCATGGCAATCACATTGTCTCCATCCTGCAATCCAAGGCTCTTGCCCAATGAATCCACATGTACTCCATAGGTCAGATTTTTGGTTGGCAATTGCTCATCCCCCCAATACCAGGTAATACCAATGAAAATAACAATGGCCAACACCACATTAACGAATACACCGCCAATCATGATGATCAATCTCTGCCAGGCTGGTTTAGATCTGAACTCCCAGGATTCAGCAGGTTTTTTCAATTGCTCCTTGTCCATGCTTTCGTCAATCATGCCGGCAATTTTTACATAGCCTCCAAAAGGTATCCAGCCTAAACCATATTCTGTTTCTCCTTTCTTCTTCTTGAACAAACTAAACCATGGATCAAAGAATAAATAAAATTTTTCAACCCGGCAGCCAAACCATTTGGCGGGCAAAAAGTGTCCCAGTTCGTGCAATACTACCAGTATGGAAAAAGATAAAATAAACTGTCCGGCTTTTACTCCAACACTACCCCAGTCAATAGCTAATAAACTCATACAATCCCCTCTTTATTAATTTAAATCATTTAATTACATATGCAACAAGGAAGCGGCAAAGTTACGTGCCTCTGCATCGCTGTCAAAATAGTCCGTTAAAGTTGGTTTCTCAATGAATGGTATCTTATTCATCGTTTGCTCAACCACTTCGGTAATATCCAGAAATCCAATTCGGTTTCTCAAAAAAGCAAATACAGCCATTTCATTGGCTGCATTCATTACACAAGCCGTATTCCCGCCCTTATACAAGGCATCAGTAGCCAATGCAAGATTTCGGAAGGTTTTCGTATCAGGCTCTTCGAAAGTTAATGTGGAAGGCTTTTTAAAATCGTAGCGTGGAAATTGATTCGGGATACGCTGAGGAAAAGCCAAAGCATATTGAATAGGCAATTTCATATCGGGCAATCCCATTTGCGATTTAATACTCCCGTCTTCAAACTGCACCATGCTATGAATAATGCTCTGTGGATGAATAACTACCTGTATCTGGTGCGCTTCCAGGTTGAATAACCATTTTGCCTCAATCATTTCCAATCCCTTGTTCATAAGGGTGGCTGAATCTATGGTGATTTTGGCTCCCATACTCCAATTGGGATGTTGCAGAGCATGATCTCTTTTTACATTTACCAGAAAATTGGGTTTCTTCCCAAGGAAAGGACCGCCACTTGCCGTAAGAATAATTTTTTCAATTTTATTTCTTCCCTCACCTACCAAACATTGAAAGATTGCAGAGTGTTCACTATCCACCGGAATCACAGCTACTCTTTTTTCAGCGGCTTTCTGCATTACCAGATCTCCAGCCACTACCAGGGTTTCCTTGTTGGCCAGTGCAATGGGTTTACCCAGTTCAATCGCATTTAAAGTAGGCTTAAGCCCTGCATAGCCAACAATGGCGGCCAGCATCATGTCGTAGCAATCTACGGATGCAGCTTCTGCCAAAGCATCTTCTCCGGCAAAAACTTTTATATCTGTTTTTGCCAGCGCCGCTTTAACATTCTGGTATTTTTTCTCATCTCCAATAACAACAATATTGGGATTAAACAATAATGCCTGTTTAATCAAGAGCTCATCATTACTCTGAGCAGTCAGAATTTCTGCACTGAACAAATCAGGATTTGCTTTTATTACATCCAACGCCTGTGTTCCAATTGATCCGGTAGAACCAAATATGGCAATACGTTTTTGACTCATGATAGTTGAACTTTAAGAATGGGCATAGTTACACAATATAAACCAAAAATATCTCGGTTGGGTTATGCTATCAGAAATTGCTGTAAGCCCTCCGCAATTTTCCGGTCATTACTTAGCCGGGGAACTTTGTTTTGACCTCCCAGTTTCCCCTCTGTCTTCATATACTGAATAAACCCATTTTTTTGAACTTCTCTAATTTGCAATGGTAATAAAATATTCCCCTGCATTAAATCCTGATAATATACATTTTTACTGCTTAATGCCTCATTCAAAGAATAGGCAAAAGCATGCTTATCTGAAGGTGGCGTTTCAAACTCAATGTACCACTCATGATAACTCTTTCCGGCGCCTTGCTGAATAAGTGGTGCAACGGTGAATTCGGTAACTTTTGCAGGATGCTTTTCCAATGTCATTTGTAAAGCAGCCTCCACTTCTTCTCCAATTACGTGTTCACCAAAAGCTGATATAAAATGCTTTATTCTTCCGGTAACCAGT
>CALEST010000205.1 GCA_937907555.1 uncultured Sediminibacterium sp. | reverse complement strand
AGCTGGCTGATTTGGTTAATGTGTTTGAAAAGCAACGAGAGGTGATTATTCTTTCCGATTAAATTTATAAATATATCAATTTTGTTGGCAAGCATGAAAGTATTGCACAGTTTGATAGTATCAAGGATCGTGTGGTAGTTATCAATGGATTAAGTAAGGGCTTTGCCATGACTGGCTGGAGATTGGGATATACAGCTTCTTCTACACCCATTGCAAAAGCATTTGAAAAACTACAGGGACAGTTCACCAGTGGAACCTGTTCTATTACACAAAAAGCAGCAGTAGCGGCACTTACAGGGAATTTACAGCCCTCACTGGATATGACGGCTGAATTTACCAGACGCAGAGTAAAAACATTAGAACTGGTGAATGCAATACCAGGCTTTACTTGTTTTGCACCTGAAGGAGCTTTTTATGTTTTCCCTGATGTAAGTTACTATTACGGAAAATCAAATGGGTCTGAAACCATTTCAAATGCAGCTGATTTCAGTATGTATTTATTGAATAATGCCCATGTAAGTTCTGTGATGGGCGATGCATTCGGAGAACCCAAATGTGTTCGTTTTTCTTTTGCCAACAGTATGGAAAACATTGAAAAAGCCTGGGGCAGAATTGCAGAAGCACTTAAAAAATTATCTTAAGATATTGTTTAATAAAAAGGCTGGTAATTTACCAGCCTTTTCTCATTATTAATGAACCATCTATTTCGTTCTGCTTGCTATTCCCCCTTTTTTGCTATCTACTGAAATAGTGTAATTCCCTTTCCCTTCCAATATCCATTTAACTTTTACGGTTCCTAAACCCGGAATATTCTCAACTTCTATGGTAGAAGGATTCATTTTTTGAATCGTAGAAATATTTAAATCAGCATCATTCATAACCATACCTGCCAATACTTTTGCATTGGTATTGATACTAATGTAATCAGGTCTTTCAATTTTATTTTTGATATCCTGACTGCTATGCGTTGGCATGAGTCTTTCATTCGATATGGTTGCTGTAACTTCTATCAAACCATTACCTAAATCTTTTTCTTTTATATCTGCAACAGATAATTTAGGTGTATGATAACTATGGTAAATAGTGAATGCCATATTTCTATGTGCATCGCTTTCCAGTAAAAATCCTGGATGCGCTCTTCCAAAATTCTTTTTAAATCCGCCTATTTCTACTTTGCCATATTGGGGATGGTCGTATTCTTTCCAATCTACAAAGCCATCTTTAAACAATAAATACCTGTCAAAATTATAAGAGCTATTATCAAACGGACTTCTGGTACTCTCTTTCATAAACATTAAATATGGAGTCCATAATTCATTGGAATAGGTGTAAATCCCTCTGCCGGCATAGAACCAGTCTAGTTCTCCCCCATAGGCAGAATACAAATCTTTATAAACCACCAGGTATTTATATCCCGGCATTAATTCTTCCCCTTTTTTGGCGATTGCATCATAAATAGCAACATCCTGCGAATTATAAGTGCTAATATCAGCAGAAGCTCCCGGCCCTCTCAGAATCATTCCACCGGCATTATGATAGGATTGTGCAGCAGCAATATTAGGATGCTTCATTACAAATTCCATAATGGCTCTGTTCTCCGGTATTGAGAAAGGATATTTGTATGCGCCGTTTTGAATATAATTAGGTTGCCATCCCCAACCCCAGTCTCTATTGGGATCGTATTCAAAAGCGTATCCATCTTCATTTACTCTGCCATCTCCATCATTGTCAATTCCCTCCATGCCAAGTAATTCATAATCTCCCTGTTCATCTGCTCCGGCAAGTAGCATATTTCTGGGATCTTTGGGATCTATTTTATATCTGCCATGAATAGATTTTCTACGCATCATGGTAATATGCCCATCTCCATCTAAATCGTCATACCAGTCTTCATTTACCAATCCATCTCCATCATTGTCCACTGGTTTAACCCCGGATCTTGGTGAACTGGATGTATTGGGTTGATGCATATAACTATCTCTTCCATCCGGGTTTATACTGGGGACTATATAAAACACTTTATCTGCAAGTAATTCCTGAATGAATTTGGTATCTGCAAAACTTTCCGATAAATACCAGGCTGTATACAAAGCAAATTCTGCTCCTTGTATTTCATTTGAGTGAATATTTCCGTCAATATACATGCCCGGCTTATTTAACTCATTTCCCTTTTTAAAATCTGTTATGGTTAAACACCATAAGTCTCGTCCCGCATATGATTTTCCGAGACTGGTTAATTTTACCAGATCGGGATAAGCAGCGGCTATTTTTTTGCACAATGCAGTAATACCGGCATGATCATAATAGCGGTTCCAGGTTGCCTGAACTTTTGGATTCACAGGCGTACCTGCAGCCTTAAAAACCTGATTGGGATCTTGTGCATTCACTGTTGCACATAGTAAAAAAGGAATTGTATATAATAGTATTTTTTTCATTGGAGTTGTTTTATTGTAGAGAGATTGTTTTTTTAGCAACACCAATTGACGGAGCCCCGGCTTCTACTGAAATGTCTCCGCTACCTTTCACAATCCAGCTAAATTGCTGCATTGTATTAGGATCCATGTTGTTGATTAATTCTAATTTTTTACCTCCAATTAACTGTTGCTTATCGTTTAATTGAATGGCAACTTTCAGTCTTTTTACAAAATAATTTCTATCTGAAAATTTACTATGCGTAGGTAAGAGTCCATTATTAATTACTTCAATGGAAATTTTAGTTAATCCATTGCCCAGCTTTTCAGCACTTAGTTTTTGAATATTAACCTGTGCCCTGAGTTGTGCCATTTTAATTAGGAAATCTGTGTGCTTTTGTGCAATGCTTTCTACTAATTGATAAGGAGGGTTAATCATTACAAATGGATCAATGCCACCTACTTCTACCAATTGCTCCGGATAATCCGGATGCGCAATCTTTTTCCACTCATTAAAATGAGAGAGACCTTGTTGGGCACTCCATCTTAAGTAATTGGCTGTTGGATCTTCAACGCTCAGTGCTTTTTCCTTTTTAGATGTATCTGGTTTTGCTTTAGGTGTCCACCATCCGGGAGTGCTAAAACTATATCTGCCGTAATGCTGGTAAGCCCAACTTAAAAAATCGCCTCCTTCTGCATTTGTTTTAGGAGCGTCCTTGGTTCCCGTGATTTTATTGTAAAGATCACTAACAACAGTGGTTGTTTTATCCTCGTTGTAACTTAAATTATTTAAACTACTAAAGCTTACCACTGTGTGCACATTAAATGCGTCATAAAGGAAATCTAAAATTGCTCTGGTTTCAATTTCACTGGCTGGAAACTCACCGGCGCCAGGGGCGAAAGTCTTATGCTTATAGGTAAGGTTTTTATTAAAATGTATCCCCCCGTTTCCATCTTCATTTAGAGAGCCATCCTTATCGTTATCAATGCCTTCCGAAAAAAGTAGGTATTTTCCTTTTTCACCTTTCGATAAATCTGCTTTAATTAATACCCGTGGATCATCCGGATGAACTTTATATATTCCCACAGGGCTTTCTACTCTTATTTGAGTGATTTTTCCATTTCCATCTAAATCTTCAAATCCGTCTTCGTTCAATCGGCCATCTCTATCATCGTCTGTCTGGCTGCTGTTTCCTAGTTTTTCAACAACTACTTTATCATGATAAGCAGACATTGCATCTGGACTCATATTGGGAAACAGATAATAGGTATGTGTGGATAGCAGTTGCTGAATACTGTCTTTGTTAATTTGTTTCAGCATTTTTTCTGCAAATTGAATCACTAGTTCAGTTCCAATAAGATGGTTGCCTTCTACCCCACCCACAACGGCAATTGCCGGCTTAGTTTCTGTTTTACCAGACCCCAGGGTCATTAGCCAGATATCTTTACCACCTGCTGTTTTGGCAAGTGATTGTAAGTTTACCCATTGTGGATGTGATTTTGCAAGTTGGGTCAAACGATTGTTTTGTTCGGTTAGTGTTGGATATTTTTGAGCATTTGCCTTACCGTAAATACAAAGGCAACTGACAATCCAAAAGAGTTTTTTCATGTGCAATCTTTAGTTACTAAATATAGTGGAATTCACCTTTTTCTTGTCATTTTATGTATGAATGGCTTGTACCTTCGTGATTCAATTTCAGGTATGATGGATCCGATTAAAGCCGAGATGTTTGTAAACAGGCTTACCAAGGTTTTTAAACACAAAAGCAAGCTGGCTAGAAGGCAGCAGGTTTCCTGCTACCGGGTATACGATCATGACCTGCCTGAATTCCCCTTCAGCATTGAATTGTACGAGGATCAGCTATATATAGCTGAATACTTAAGAAGACATGGAATGGAGGACGAGGAGCATGAAGCCTGGATGCTGGAATGCAGACAAATGATTTCTACTGTAATTGGTATTCCCGAAGAGCGTATGCATTTTAAACTTCGGAAAAGGATGAGTCATAAAGAAGAGCAGTACGAAAAAATTAATGAAGAAAAAGAATACCATACAGTATTGGAAGATGGATTGAAGTTTCTGGTAAACCTAAAAGATTACTTAGATACCGGACTTTTCCTGGATCATCGTATTACCCGTAAAATGGTAAGAAACAGTTGCAAAGACAAACGCGTACTGAACCTGTTTTGTTACACCGGATCATTTTCGGTGTATGCCGCTGCCGGCGGAGCTGCCAGCGTTACTTCTGTGGACCTTTCCAAAACCTATTTGTCCTGGGCCGAAGACAATATGAGCATAAACCTATTTAAGAAAAAGGGAGCTTATTCTTTTATACATGCCGATGTAAAGCAATACTTAAAGACATTGAAGCCCAATAGTTTTGATATGGTAATTATGGATCCTCCTACTTTCAGCAACAGTAAGCGGATGAAAGATATTCTGGATATTCAAAGAGACCATGCTGAATTAATCAACGACGTATTGTTGGCTTTGTCTCCCGGTGGGCAGTTGTATTTCAGTACCAATTTTGTAAGGTTTCAATTAGATCGGGCATCCATTCATTCCCCTTTCATTAAAGATATCACCAAAGCCACTACCCCATTCGATTTTGAAGGAAAGCTGAAGCGTTGGTGTTACTTGATTGAGAAGGATAAATAATATTAAAGTGAAAGTTCTTCGTGTATTTTTAGTACTTGAGGAATTAAAAGATCTTGTTCATCATTCATGATTACATAGTCGCACAATTTCATCTTGACCGACTGACTAATTTGATGATTCATTCTGTTCAGCACTTCCTCTCTGGTAATTTTGTCTCTATGCATAACTCGCTGAATTCGGATAGCATCCGGCGCATAAACACCAATAATTTTATCCATTCCTTCTGCCGAACCCGATTCAAAAAACAAGGCAGCTTCTTTAATGATATAGGGAGCATGCTGTTTTTTTGCCCATTCAATACCAGCAGCAATGGTTGCAGGATGTACGATTGAATTTAATACCTGTAACTGAAAGGGATCTTTAAAAACGATGTCTGCAATAAAAGACCTGTTCAATAGATTATTCTGATATGCATCTTTACCGAAAGATTGTATGATGCTGGATTTTACCCCAGGGTCTTCAGACATAATTCTTTTTGCCAAAGCATCTGCATCCAATACGGGTACACCAAGGCCGGCAAAGATTTTCGCTACTACCGATTTTCCACTTCCAATTCCACCTGTTAATCCAATACTGAGCATAAAAAAAGTCCTGCAATGTTGTTGCAGGACTAAAATTAAGGTTTAACCGTAAGGTTTCTCCTAATAAAGTATTATTATTTTTTATCTTCTGTAGTTGCTTTGTTAATAGCAGCAGTCCACTCCATGCTCAAGGCAGATTTTTCTATTTTAAGATAGCTTCCTGGGGTAACTTCTAATTGCAATGTACCGTCTTCGTTAATTTTGTTAACCACTCCGTGAATTCCAGCGATGGTTACAATTTTATCACCCTTTTGAAGATTATCAATAAATTTCTTTTGCTCTTTTGCTTTTTTAGCCTGTGGTCTAATCATAAACAACCAGAAAACAAGAATGATGGCACCCATCATAATCAATTGCACTGTACCACCCTGCTTTGGGTCGGCTGCTAAAAGGGTTAACGCGTTTAATAACATAAAATATCTGTTTAAATGATTTGCAAATAAAAGGAATTACTTGAAACTAATTTTCTGGATTTTACCAGCGGCTACTAATTCTTTGTGAATATTATCCAGAATACCGTTCACAAATTGACCACTTTGAGGTGTGCTGTATTCCTTAGCCAGGTCAATATATTCGTTGATGGTTACTTTAGTAGGGATGGTTTCAAAATACAATAATTCACATAATCCCATGCGCATCAATACCATGTCTAATTGGGCAATTCTTTCGGCATCCCAGTTTTTTAATTTTGGTTTAATAAGTTCTGCGCAATATTCTTTTTTCTCAATGGCTGTTTTAAGGAGCGTTCTTGCAAATTCCCATTTGTCAGGGCTCATGATTTCATTGAACTTGATCGATTTGGGTTTCTGGATAAAAGTCAATACCAGCTGCTCCATCATTTCTGCATCATCATCCCAGTTATTAAAATATTCTTCTATGTGAGATATGAATGATTCATTGGGCAACATCAACTCACTGAATATGATTTTGATAATTTCCCTTTCTTTTGATTTTTCCCTGCTTTCTTCAGCAATATAAGTAGCATAAACAGGATGAGCGGTTAGCTGCTGGAAAATCTGTGCAACCAGCGTTTTATCCAATATCTTTTCCGGATAATCCTGTTCTAAACAAATCTGGTAACCCTTGTTCTCAAGGAGGTTCCAGATATAATCGTTCCCCGTAATCTTAATATTTACGTTTAAGTCAGCCTGGCTGGGTAAATTTTTTGACGCCCTTTTTTGAGCACTGACTTCTGCATATCGGGCAACTTCTGCAATAAAATACACCAGATAAACAAAAAGCTCCCTGCTTTTGTCCATTTGTTTTTCTAATGTCTGTACGGGATTTTTAAACGAATTATTGGCATCCGCGGCTTCCATCATATAGAGCAATTGCATCACTTTAACGCGGATATTTCTTCTACTGATCATTCAATAAGAGCTTTTAAAACGCTGCAAAGCTAAGGTTTTTTGCCTATCCTGCCTGCATAAAAGCAACAAAGTGCAATTTTGGCATATTGGCGCTTCCAATTCAGTCTATTTAGTTCGGTTTCTGACAACAAGTGGTTTGATTTACGAGAATCCGGGAGCCGGACTGAAAAATTGACTTATTTAAAGGAATGGCATAATTATGGCTTGTTCAGAGTAAATTTTAAACAACTAACCAAAATTTATAACGTATGGCTAAGAAAATCAACGTTACTCCTCTGCACGACAGAGTTCTTGTAAAGCCTGCTGCTGCTGAAGAAAAAACAGCTGGTGGAATCATTATCCCTGATACTGCAAAAGAGAAACCACAACGTGGTGTAATCGTTGCTGCCGGAAAAGGTAAAGCAGATGAGCCTATGACCGTAAAAGTAGGTGATACTGTATTGTATGGTAAATACGCTGGTACAGAAGTTCAAATTGAAGGACAGGATTTACTGATCATGAGAGAAAGTGATCTTTTGGCTATTCTTTAATTCTAAACATTCTTAAATAAAACAAATCACAAATATGGCTAAGCAAATTTATTTTGATATTGAAGCTAGAAATAAAATGAAAAAAGGCGTTGACACTTTAGCCAACGCTGTAAAAGTTACCTTAGGACCTAAAGGTCGTAACGTAGTTATCGAGAAGAAATTTGGTGCACCTTCTGTAACAAAAGATGGTGTTTCAGTTGCTAAAGAAATAGAATTAGAAGACGCTATTGAGAACATGGGTGCTCAAATGGTAAAAGAAGTAGCTTCTAAAACTGCAGATATTGCAGGAGATGGTACTACTACCGCTACTGTATTGGCCCAGGCTATCATCAGCGAAGGGTTAAAGAACGTAGCTGCGGGTGCAAATCCAATGGATTTAAAGCGTGGTATTGATAAGGCGGTTGCCAAAGTGGTTGATAGCTTAAGAGCACAGTCTCAAGCGGTAGGCAATGATTCTAAAAAAATTGAGCAAGTTGCTACTATTTCTGCTAACAGTGACAGCGAAATTGGAAAGTTAATTGCTACAGCAATGGCCAAAGTTGGTAAAGAAGGGGTAATTACTGTTGAAGAAGCAAAAGGAACTGATACTACTGTTGATGTAGTAGAAGGTATGCAATTTGACCGTGGTTATATTTCTCCTTACTTTGTAACCAATAGCGAGAAAATGGAAGCTGAAATGCAGAATCCATACATTCTGATCTATGACAAGAAGATCAGCGCTATGAAAGACATTTTACATATTCTTGAAAAAGTAGCTCAAACCGGACGTCCTTTGGTTATTATTGCTGAAGATCTGGAAGGAGAAGCATTGGCCACTTTAGTAGTGAATAAATTACGTGGTACCATCAAAGTAGCTGCTGTTAAAGCTCCTGGTTTTGGTGACCGTAGAAAAGAAATGTTAACTGATATTGCTACTTTAACTGCAGGTACAGTAATCAGCGAAGAACAAGGCTTTAAATTGGAGAACGCTGATTTAACATACTTAGGTCAGGCGGCTTCAATTACTATTGACAAAGACAATACTATTGTTGTTGGAGGTAAAGGTAAAAAAGCTGATATCGCTGCCAGAGTAAACCAAATTAAAGCTCAGATTGAAAATACAACTTCTGATTACGATCGTGAAAAATTACAGGAGCGTTTAGCTAAATTAAGCGGAGGTGTTGCTGTATTGTATGTTGGTGCTGCAACTGAAGTTGAAATGAAGGAAAAGAAAGATCGTGTAGACGATGCTTTACATGCAACCAGAGCTGCTGTGGAAGAAGGTATTGTTCCTGGTGGTGGGGTAGCTTATATCCGCGCTGTAGAAAGCCTTGAAAAATTAAAAGGAGCCAACGAAGACGAAGCAACTGGTATCCAGATTGTAAAAAGAGCCATTGAAGAACCATTGCGTCAGATTGTGGTAAACAGTGGTATCGAGGGTTCTATCGTAGTTCAGAAAATCAAGGAAGGAAAAGCTGATTTTGGATTTAATGCTCGTACAGAAGTTTATGAGAACTTATTTAAAGCAGGTGTAATTGATCCTACTAAAGTTTCTCGTGTAGCTTTGGAAAATGCTGCTTCAATTGCCGCGATGTTGTTAACTACAGAGTGTGTAATTGCTGACAAGCCAAAACCAGAAGCTCCTCATGCGCACGGTGGTGCACCTGATATGGGCGGAATGGGTTATTAATATTCTAAATTCAATAATAAAAAAGTCCCGGATTAATACCGGGACTTTTTTTATATCCATCGATTGTCGGTTGCCATTTTTACGGCGCTCATCTTGTTATTCACCTGCATTTTTTTATAAATATTGTCAATATGCTTCCTTACAGTTCCTTCACTGATAAAATACATATCTGCAATTTGTTTGTACACATAGCCGTCTTTAACTGCTTTCAGCAATTCCAATTCTCTTTTGGTTAAAACATTGGGAACCATTTCCTCAGGTGATTTATAGGTTTCCTTGATATGATAAAGCGCTTTTAGAGCAATTCCAGCAGACATAGCCGCTCCCCCATCCAGGATATTTTTAATGGACTGTTGTATGATATTGGCCTGTTCGTCTTTTAACAAGTAGCCGGATGCTCCGGCAAGAATGGCTTTAAATATTTTATCGTCGTCGTCAAATGTAGTGATGATAAGAATTCTGGCTTCAGGATACTGACTTTTAATTAATTCTGTTGTTTTGATTCCGTCCATTAAGGGCATTTCAATATCCATCAGTATAATATCAGTTGGCTTTCGGGAATATTGATCAATAAAATCTTCTCCGTTGGTGGCTACAAAAGCCAGCTCTAATTCGGGGTACCCGGCTAACTTATTCTGCATTAATTTTAATTCAAAAGGATTGTCTTCTGCAATTGAAACGGTAATTTTTTCCATAAGTCTGCTCTTGTCTACAAAATACCTTTATTAAATTAAGATTTCCGATACGTAATTATTCGTATTTATGGGCGCTGTAGCCAATTATAAGGGGAATTTTACTGTTATTGTTGTACCCATTCCCGACTCTGATTCAATGAAAAACTCACCTCCTATTTCCAGAATATTCTGCCGCATATTTGCCAGGCCAAATCCATTGATGACTTTGTTTTGATCAAATCCCCTTCCATTATCCCTGATTACAATAATCAGTGTGTTGTTTTCGGTTTGGATAGATACTTTTGCAAAAGAAGTGTTTGCGTGTTTGATTGCATTATTGGTGGCTTCCTGAATAACCCTAAATAAATTGGTTGCCTGTTTCGAAGTTAAAATGCTCTCTTCATTCTCAATTATTGTAATGCCCAGTTTTACCTCATTGATTTTTAAATAATATTCTCGCAGTTTAACAATCCACTCATCCAGCTTAACCGATGGCTTATTTATCAGCCAAACAGTTCTTCTTAATTCTATGATTGTGTCGTTTAACAAACTTTGTAAATTTCTTACCTGTTGGTCTTCATTGGGAATGTTTTGAACTGCGTTATTGATATAGGTTAAATTGGCTCCGATATTATCGTGTAAGTCTCTTGAAATTCTAAGCCGGTCATTTTGTAAAGTATTTTGTGCTTCTAATTTTAACTTTTCCTCTTTCAATCTTCTGGATCTGTAGAAGAAATAAGTGAAAATGCTTACCAAAGCCAATAAAGACCCAATTAATAATATGGTAATTTGTTGTTTTGCATTTCTGTTTTCCTGCTGCAATAATTGGTTGTCTTTTTCAGCTGTTTCATATTTTACATATAAATCAGCAATGTTTTTTTGTGTGTTACTATTGTAAAGACTGTCTTTTATGGTAATATGTTCCTGGTAAAGGGTTAAAGCTTTTTTATAATCATTTAGTTGGGCATAAATGGCAGACAATCTTCTGTAATTCTCAGATAGCAAGTCTTTATAATTAAATGACCTCGCTATGCTGTCGCTTAAGGTTAAATAGGCAATTGCTTTTTTAAAATCTTTTTTAGTTTCATACATAAGGGCTATGTCGGAACTTTGAATAGCCACCCCAAACTGATTCTTAATTTTTTCGAAAATCTGTAATGAAAGGATGCTCAGTTCCTCTGCTTTTTTAAAATCATTTTTATTTAAGGATGCACTGGCTATATAACTATAAGAATAGGCCATTCCTAATGAGTCATTGAATTTTATTCTGGTCTTAAGTGATTGAGAATAAAATTCAATTGCCTTATCAAAATCATTTTGAAATTCATATACAACTCCCCATTCATTTAGTACGGTTGCCAAAGTACTTTCATCTTTCAGGTCTCTGAATATTTTATCAGCCTTTGCATAAGTTTCGATGGCTTGAGGAAACATTTTTATTTTTCTATACAGTTTTGCCTGATCAATAAAAACAAAGCCTAATTCTCGCTTAAAATTGCCTTTTTGTAGTATTTGAACAGCTTCGTTATAATCTTTAGCTGCCAAGTCATAATTACCTTTAAAATAATGCGCTTTTCCTCTAATACTTGTGAATACCCCCTTCCAGGATTCTTTTGAATTGATATTGGGTAAAATACTGTCACAGAATGCAACACATTTTGAAAAATTGCTGGTAGATAAACTGTCTGCCTTTTTAACAAGGATATCCCAGGATTCAGCTGCATTGCTTATGCTGCAGATAAATACCCCCATCATTAGGAAGATAAGCCTAAATAATCCCTTCATATTTTAATTAAAATGCTTTTAAGTTCCTGGGGGGTGCTTAAAATCTGATTAAAAATACGGATTAATTCGTATTGGTCAAAGCTGTATTAGGGAGGAATTTTAGGTAAAAATCAACTATGTTAAATTTATATCTCAATCTGAAAGGCAATAGACTTCTAATAATGGCAGTCATGGCTGTGATTTGCGGTCAGCTTGTATCCTGTAAAAAAGACACTTCAAAATCGGATGCCGGAGATAGTGCTGAAAACTGGGAAATTGTTCAGAATTTTCCTCAGGATAAAACCTTTGAAATCAATTCTTTAGCAGGGTATAATAATGAAATAGTATTTGCTACATCCGGACATAGGGTAACCAATAACTCAAGCACCTTCAATAACCAGTTTCAAGGGAGTTTTTATTTTAAACAAGCTTCGGGATGGATGGTAAATCAGGTGAACAATATTGCTCCGGTAATTATTAAGGAGTGGAATGGCGCATTGTACGGTATCAGGGAAAAAAGAACCATCCGGACAACTATACCTGTAGTGGATTGGGAGCACACGTATTATCTCTTTAAGTGGGAAAACGGGAATTATATCAATTTGGATACCCTGGAATACACCAATGCCAATCTGATTAATAAGGCTTCTTTGGGCACCCTATCTCTGTGGGTGAATCAGAACAAGTTGCATATGGTATCAATTGCTACCAATGTAGCCATCTGGGAAGTTGTCAATAATCAACTGGTTAAAAAGACAGAGGAGTTGTCTGTTCAGCCTAATTCCCTGATAGCTACCGATAACAATGATATCAGTTTTACTCAGGTAAGGCAGTTGATCATCAGTCCTACCAGAACCCGATATATTATTACCGGATATTATTATAATGGTACTGCTTTTACTCAGGGAAGAACCTATGAATTTATTGTGGAAGAAGATACGGGCTTTTCCAACAAGGAAGCCAGTGTTTATATGGCTGTAAAAGGAAATGTCTGGGGAATTGGCTTTCAGGGTAATAAGCTCAAAAACCTGGACAACAATGCAATACTCTCTGGTTTAAGTGCTGGAAAAATATTTCGTTCCAACCCGATTGTTTCAGCTAATGGTAAAATCTATATCATGTTAGGAACAGAAAATGCACCGGAGTCCTGTGCAGGATTGGCTGTTTTTGATGGTGCCAATATCAGGGAAATGCAATTTAAACTGCCGCCGGTACTGGACCCCTGCTCTGTTCTAAGTGCCGCCACAGAATACAACGGCAAGACTTATCTCCTCCTGCTAAATAGAGGTCAATATGTGATTGTAAAGAATAAATAAAAGGCTGCTTATTGGGTCAAGGGATTGGGTAGTTACAATCTAAGGAGGTAACTGCTGAATCCTCTGGCTATTAAATATTGTGCTAAACCATAAGTGGCCATTACCCAAACGCCGAGAAAAGAATCTTTGAAGGCAAAAATATTCAACGCCAGCAACATATCAGAGATTACAAAAAATGCGGCTCCTAGAGCAAAAAAATATTTGCCCCAGTATTCGGTATCTTTTACAGCCATGGTCATAAAGGCAAATATTGCCATAGCAGTAATCACAAACATATATAGGTATACGGGAATCATTAAATCGCCCAGATTGGGGCGAATTTCATGCATAATATCTGTACCCAGGTGAAGAACGAAAGCACCCAGTAAAAAAGGATACAATGCATTTTTTCTCCTGAAAGGCTGAATCTGGTTAAATAAATAACAATAACTGATATGGGCGGTCATAAAAGAAACCATTCCAGCTATAAAAAACCCCTGACCTTCAAACATCAGAAACAAATCTCCGGCCCAGGAGGCAGCAAAAGCCAGGATAACAATGGATTTATGTATGGGCCTGGTAGATAGCGGATTGCCATCAGGATCGGTCTTTGGTATCAGCGTCTGCTCATGAAACGGGGCTTTTAACGCGTTGTATAAATATATTAGCAGCAGCGGCATGAGTAAAGGCTTCGTGAATTTGGATGCCGTATTCCATTCCATCCATAAAAAACTACAATGAATCAGCAATACAAGCAGATAATATGGCGCGGCAATTTTCCTGAAATTCATTGCATATAATTTTAATACAAAATAGGTAGATTTTCAGTACCAGAAAAGTGGTGAACTTCTAATCAAAATTCCTTGAACCTGCTTACATTCGCGGGATGCAAATGGACGATGAGACATTTTTTGCCTTTTGGCAGGAAAACAGTGAGAAGGAAAAAAGCAGCCGGAAAGCCTTTATGCTGGGCTTGTCTTCCGGGTTTGCTATTGGCGTATTAGTCATTACCGTTATTCTTTCAGGCTGGTATCAGCGGGCAACCATGGAAGCCAATAGCAAAATGAGTGCATTTGTGCTTTTTATGGCCATTCTGGGCTTATCCGTTTTTATTGCTTTTGCTTACAGAAAATTCAAATGGGAAATGAATGACCAGCGCTATCAGGAAATAGCAGCTAAAAAAAGAAAAATAAAGAACAATGATGCAGCCAACCAGCAAGGTTCTGCGTCTTAAAAACTAAACATGAGCATGAGAAGCAAATTGATCGTTTTAGGTTTAATGGCCATTCTGGCCATTTCTTGTGGTAAAACAGGTGATTCGGGATGCACGCCTGTGCCGGTAGCCAATGAAAAAAGCGCAATGGTAAAGTTCTGTACGGACAATAATATTACCTATACAGAGCATCCCAGTGGCTTACTTTACCAGATTATGATACCCGGATCAGGTGCAGCATTGGATGCTAACTCCACTGTTGCGGCCATTTACACAGGTAAATTTTTGAATGGGGTTACTTTTGAAGCCAATGCCACACCGGCAACTTTTGGCCTGAATCAGGTAATTGAAGGCTGGAGAATAGGTATCCCTTTAATTAAAAGAGGAGGCAAAATCCGTCTGATTATCCCCTCTTCTTTGGCTTATTCCTGCATTGGTAGAGGTTCAATTCCCCCCAATACCCCTCTTTACTTTGAGGTTACTGTGAATTAATCTTTCATTCCCCTATCTTTGCCAACCTGAAAAAATCAGGATAAAACTTCGTAAACCGTTACTAATATGCAACTGAAAGGTTTAGTGCGTTTTTTTGCAATTGCACTTACGCTAATTTGTCTTTACCAGTTATCATTCACATGGTTCGTGAACAGCCATGAGTCTGAAATGGAAAAGAAAGCCACTGAATGGGTAAAAAAGTTCCCAACTCCGGAACAAAAATATCCCGGCAACAAAGAATTACAGGCAGCTTATGCTGATTCTTTGGATGAATTGAAAAAAACAAGATTGTTTCGTTTGCTCGACAGCACCAAAGACACCAAGCTTGCTTTTGGTTTAACTACGTATCGTAGTGCCAAAGAAAAAGAATTAATGCTGGGATTGGATCTTCAGGGAGGTATGAGTGTTACCATGGAAGTGGGACTGGACGGATTAATCAAGTCTTTGAGCAATTATTCAAAAGATGCCAATTTTAATAAAGCCCTTGATGGAGCAGTTGAAAGAAAAGCCAATAGTGGTGCAGATTTGATTACCTTATTTTTAGAAGAATACAAGAAAGTAAGCCCC
>CALEST010000204.1 GCA_937907555.1 uncultured Sediminibacterium sp. | reverse complement strand
TAAAAGAATGTAAAATGATGACAATTTCAAAATCCTTACTTCTCATTACTTTTACCATATTACTTTCATCCAATACCATCCTTTCCCAAACCAACAGAATTAACGACAGGAATTCAATTGGGTGGTTCAACTATTTTGGTACATTTAAATTAAATGCTAACTGGAGCATTCATACAGAATATCAATGGCGCAGAGATCAAGTAGTTAAAGACTGGCAACAAAGTTTGCTTAGAACAGGCATCAATTACCAACTGAATAAAGAAGTTCAACTTAGATTCGGTTATGCATGGATAGAAACTTTTTCCTACGGTGATATACCCTTAAACGCATTTGGGAAGCAATTTACAGAACATCGTACTTATCAGATGGCGACTATCAACGACAAAATAGGTAAAGTATCCCTGTCGCATCGTTTTATGCTGGAACAAAGATGGCTTGGCAGGTATACATCTGCCACTGATACTAAAGACGATGATTTCTTGTATATGAATCGGATGCGATATATGATAAGAGGACAAATTCCACTGACTAAGAATGCAACCAATCCAATTTATGCAGCTGCATATAATGAGATTCTAATTGGATTTGGAAAGAATGTAGGGGAGAATGTATTTGATCAGAACCGGATTGGCCTATTATTAGGGAAGACTATTAATAATTCTTTCAGAATTGAGGCTGGTTATCTCAATCAGATTGTACAGTTGGGCAGGGAAGTGAACAATAGAAATGTTTTTCAATACAACAATGGCGTAATTCTAAATACTTATTTTAATTTTTAGTTTCAATCAGATTTTGGGTTAACGCATGATTTTTTCAAGTGCTTTACCTTTGGCCAATTCATCTACTATTTTGTCCAGGTATCTTACTTGTCTGGTTAAAGTGTTCTCAATTTCTTCAACTCTATATCCGCAGATGGTACCGGTAATTAAATTGGCATTGGGGTTTAGTTTGGCATTGGAAAAAAATTCGGAGAAACTTACTTTATCCTTAATCAGTTGATTGATTTGTATTTCTGTATAACCAGTAAGCCACTCAATGATTTTGTTTAATTCGGCAATAGTTCTGCCTTTTTTTTCAACTTTAGCCACATAGTGGGGGTATACTGAAGCAAAACTCATTCTGGCTATCTTTTCGTCGTGATGTGAGGTGGTGGACATAGATTTAATTTTCAGTTTTCACACACTTAATTAAAGCTTGCTGGTCTTTACCGTAAAAAAACAATGTGTCTGAATTCCTTTTTATTTTAACGGATTGGGTTAATGATTTCATTAAGGTTTGTTCGGTGGTATCCGGGCAAGCCATTAAAGTACTAATGCCCTGCTTAACAATTAAATCCTGCTGATTTCTAATCTTGTAATTGAAACTTAAGCTGTTGCAATTGGCTTTTGCTTCCATTCGGCTGTCTTTGGAATGAAAAATCAGGTAATGGGTTTCAGATTTGCCTTTAATAAGTTTTCCGTTTAATTCAGTCAGTACCCATTTTATATTTTCAATTTCAACATTCCCATTCTTGTGTAAAATATAATTGTCGGCCAAAGCGCCTTCAATCTTATTACCTTGTATATCTAATTTTCTTAATCTGCCTTCTTCTACTTTAAAAATTATTTTGGAGTCATTACTGGCAGAGTCTTCTAAGTGGATATTATTATTATGCCAGGTGAATTTTCCTTTACTGGTAAATATGCTTTGTTTTTCTTGATATTCCTGGGTTAGCACAAAAGTCTGATCCTTGTTCAATACAATTTCTGTTTCTATACCAGGACAGGATGCACA
>CALEST010000203.1 GCA_937907555.1 uncultured Sediminibacterium sp. | reverse complement strand
GTTCGTAGTAGTTTGCTACCACGGTTGTTTTGTCTTTATACTCTACAATACGGGCCCTGATAACGGTTTCATTGGTATCGTCGCTTCTTCCGCTGGTTAAACCTCGGTTCAATAAACGCTTAACCAGTTCTTCTTCAGAAACTTCCAATGCCAGTAAAACGCCTATTTCAGTATGTTTCAGTTTTAAAAGCTTATCTAAAGCTTCGCTTTGTGCAGTAGTTCTGGGGAAGCCATCAAATAAAAAGCCTTTGGCTTCAGGATTTGCTTCCAAAGCAGAGGAAATCATTCCAATAACTACTTCATCAGGAACCAACTGGCCCTTGTCCATCAAGTTCTTGGCTTCTAAACCCAATGGGGTTTGTCTGGCAATTTCACTGCGTAGAAGGTCTCCGGTAGAAAGGTGTTTAAGGCCGTACTGCTGTATCAATTTCTCACTCTGCGTACCCTTACCGCTTCCGGGAGGACCGAATAAAATAATGTTGAACATGTAAATTCGATGCTTGCTTGAACAACAAATATACAAAGGGCGTGTTAAAAATCCTTGTTTTCATGCAACCAATCCAAACCTAAACTGTCTTTGATACGTAGTTATATCGTTAAAAGAATACACTATGAAGTGGTCTGCATTCATTTTATTTGGATTGTTTAGCTTAACAGCCTGCAATGCCCAAAACAATTCAACTGATAAACTTGTTAAAGATACTATGTCAAAGAAAGACAATCCATATTACGCCAAGGGCGAAAAAGGAAAATTGGCTGTAAAAGACAGCGAGTGGAAGAAAATCCTGTCTCCCGAAGTATATTATATAGCCCGGGAAAAAGGCACCGAAAGGCCATGGACTAGCAAATTCGAGAATTTCAAGGAAGTAGGAACTTATTATTGTGCAGTATGTGGCAATGCGTTGTTTAAAAGCGATACCAAATTCGATAGTGGTTGTGGTTGGCCCAGTTTTTATGAACCCATTTCGAAAGGGTCTATCGTCTATTTACCGGATAATTCCCACGGCATGCAGCGAACTGAGGTACAATGCGGTCGTTGTAAATCGCACCTGGGTCATGTTTTTGAAGATGGTCCCCCACCTACAGGTCTCCGCTATTGCATCAATGGCGTAGTGCTCGATTTTGAAAAAGCGGCTGAAGCCGAAAAAAAATACAACGAGAAAAAAGGATAGTGAAATATAGTGAGAAGAGGGATCGTGAGACTGAGAATGGAGGGGCCGGATTTATCCGGCCCTTACGCTAATATATCCTGGATATTCTTGTTGATATTCTCTGCAATTCTGTCCATTGGTAAATCATTGTCATCATTGCCAAATGGATCTTCAATTTCCTCTGCAATCAATTCTAGACTAGCCAGTACATAGGAAATAAAAATGGTTGCAGGAATGGTGATATATCCCAGCGAAAGAGCGAATCCAAGCGGTAGGGTAATAATATATAAAAAGATAAATTTCTTAATAAAGGCACTATACGAATAAGGGATTGGGGTGTTCTTGATTCTTTCACAGGCACCGCAAATGTCCATGAACGATTGCAGTTCTTGGGTGATAAACAATACATCAAAATCAGAGATTTGTTGATCGCGTTTAAGCAAGTGCACTTTGTTATACAGTAAGGCTACAATCTGATTTGGTATATGTTTGCTGCTGTCAAATCCGCTGATTTCAGGATGTGGTGCAGCATCTAATGCCAATCTTGTTTTTTCATTTTGCAAATGATTTTTAAGTTCATGAGCAAACAAGGGAATAATTTTTTTAAAAAAACTTCGATTCTTTTCATCATCGCTTGGCAACAAGCAATTTATTTTCAAAGCAAGGTTGCGACTATTGTTGACCAATGAACCCCAAAGTTTTCTACCCTCCCACCAACGATCATAAGCCGTATTGGTTCTAAATACTAGTAACATAGAAATTGCAAAGCCCAATAAGCTGTGCATCATGGTGATATTTTTTGCATAGAGACTGCTGGAGAGTCGCAAATAATTGGCTTCAAAAAAAACGATGGCCCAAGAAAACACACCAATACCCAGAATTAATGGAAACAACTGTCTGAGTGTGTCCGTTTTATGAAAACGAAATATCGATTGAATCCATTCTTTAGGGTTATAACTGATCATTCAATAAATGTACAATTTCAAATGACTAATTGGCTTATTTGATTCTCTAGGCAAACATAACTATGCCAATTAGAATCATAAACAGACCTATAAACGTACCAATTACTGAAATCATAAAGCCACCTAATGCCTTACCAGGTTGACTTACTAATTTACTCGCATCTGATTGCATAATCTCTTTCTGATAGTCCTCTACAGTTTGACCTGGTTTTGGTTTTACCGGTAAACCGCCACCTTTAAACATAATGCTGTACCATTTTTTCACACATCTATAAAGAATATATGCGCCAGCTCCAATAAATAATAATGCAAATATTTTCATAATTAAAGATTTTGTAGTTAACCTAAATGGGTTTCAGCTTATTTAATTTTGTTTAATTAAATAAGTTTATAATGTTGATTGGAATAGATTTTACTTTGTTTTCACTAAAAACTAGTGGATCAACATCTACTTGAGCAGCTCCAATTGTCGCATAAATTAAATTCTGTTTAAAGTCAAAATAAATTCCACAATTTCCTGAATATCGATATTTACCAACAAGGAATACAAACCCATAGTCTCCTTTAATTATTATAGGGTTTGAATATCCTGATAAGTTTTCTAAAAAGTTTTTATACTCTTTTCCATAAATTTTTTTCATCCTTTCATTCAAAGCGGGATGATCAAAAAGCTTAATTTGAGTAGCATCCTTGCCAGATAATTCTTTTATAAATCCAATATCAGTTTTTGCGTTTTTTGTTTGTGAGTAACAATATTGAAAACAAATTGAAATCATCAAAACGCATATTATTTTAAGTTTCATAGTTATTTTATTTTGCAATTAATACAAGCATGTTTTCACTCAATTCTTTAATTGTATATCTTGATCCAAGTGTTTTAGAAATTATTTCAGCAATATTTTCTGATGAGCCTTTAAAGTCTATTTTAAACTGACCAATATTATTTGTTAATGATTTATCGGATATTTTCCCTTTTGAATTTAATAAGTCAGTAACAACTTTTAATTTACTATAATCAGCATTTTCTATAGTTACTGATGTTAGTATCTTTTGAATATTCTGTGTTTGATTAATTTTAGTAAACACTAAATTTTTTGAGCAAAATTGGTCAAGTAAATATTCTGCAACAAGCGTACCTGCATTTCTTAATGCTGATTTCGCAGAAACAAATTCAGCATTATCTAAAGCACCAGCTTCTAATCCGTTTGCAGCAATAATGCTTGCATCATCTGTTCGCACAGCTTTTATTTCAACCCTGGCTCTGCAGGATACTTGATTTCCTTGCATACCAGTTCTTTGGCTAAATGCCTCTCCATAAATCACAATATCTGCTCCAAATTCTTTACCAAGTGAAATTGCAGCTTTGGGATTATGTGAAGCATCAATGAATCTTGTACCATTTTTTATTGTTGCAAACATAGCAGCGTCTACTACCTTAAATCCTGATTCAATTAATTTTCTATTTATTTCTGTTTCTGCCGCAGGATCTGGTATTCTTTCTGTGATATGAAATTCAGGAAGAATTACCATTACTTTTGGTATATATGAAGATTTTAAAATACTGCAATTTTCAACTGTATATTTTTTTGTTTCAGCTTCCTCCTCAGGACTAAAATTCATTTTATCTTTTCTACTTGCTATAAATTCAACTGCTTGAATGATTCCTTTTTCACATGCATCAGCCAATGCTTTATTGTTATTTGTATTGCCTACCATTTCTAGCCCAAATAGTTTTGCTCCATTAAAACCATTAGCATTCCCTTCAACATTAATTGATTTTGATTCCATCACTTCTCTTGTTTGCGCATTTACAAGTTGAATAATGAAACCAATTTTTGCCTTGTTTCCACCTATTTTTAGCCCAAATGCACCCACAGAATTACTTCCCTCACCAAATTCAGTTATTTTACCAAGGACAACCACTTGAGGCCCTTTCATTTTTCCGGTTTGAGGACCGCTTTTTAATGCCGTGTTACCTGCTTGACTAAATGAAATTTCATCAGAGATAGCTTTTGTATCTTTTATAGTTAGAAGTACATTAAAGGAATTCACGTTTTGCGGTGCGTTTGTAAGCATTTGTGATAGTTCATCACCAAACTTTCCACTTGCATTAGGTGTAGCAACGTCAAAATTTGAAACACTTAGCCTTAATCTCTTATTATATGGAATATCACCACATTGTTCTTTAATTTGCTCAATTGTTACTTTAGGTTTTTTTTGTACATTGTGT
>CALEST010000202.1 GCA_937907555.1 uncultured Sediminibacterium sp. | reverse complement strand
AATTAATTTTCTAATGGCTGCAGAATACTTGAAGTAGGTGCTTAGCTTACTTCAGTAACGGTGCCAAGACTCAATTACTAACGGGTATTTTTTGCCCCATTTATGATCCAGTTCTTGTAGGTACTGTTCTGCTTCATCCTTCGTTATAGCATGGTATACTGGTTTTAAATCTGCCATAAAAGGCTTTTGGTCTTTACTGGCAACATACTTCATTGAATTACGGATCTGGTGTACCACACAACTTTGTACTTCTGTTTTGGGATAGATACTGCCTATTGCTTCAGCAAAGCCTTTTAAATTATCTATGCATGCAATTAGAATATCAAACACCCCTCTTTGTTGCAGGTTTGTTAGAATACTCAACCAGAAATTTGCACCCTCTGACTCTGATACATACATGCCTAGCAAGTCTTTGCGACCCTCGGCATTAATGCCTAAAACATTGTAAACACAGCGATTGACAATCTTGCCCTCGTCTTTTACTTTGTAATGCATCGCATCAAGCCAAACAATGCAGTATACTTCTTCTAGCGGTCTTACCTGCCATTCTTTAACCATCGGTATAACCTTATCCGTTATAGCTGATAATGTAGCAGCAGATATGTCGGTATCATACATCTCCTTAAGATGAGTAGAAATATCTCGCAAACTCATCCCCAAACCATACATGCCAATGATTTTTTGTTCCAGGCTCTCTGCAAGAATCGTCTCACGCTTCCTTACGATCTGGGGTTCAAAACTAGCCGAGCGATTTCTTGGCGTATCCAGTTCAATGGTACCACCAGCCGTTTTTAGCTTTTTGGTACCATGCCCATTTTTACGATTGCCATTCTCGCGCTGCTCATCATCCAGATGCTCTTCCAGCTCAGCTTCCATTGCAGCTTCTAAAAACTCTTTTAAAAGTGGGCCAAACGCTCCATCTTTACCAAAAAGTGGCTTACCTGATCTTTATTGTGACAGTGCTTTATCTTTTAAAGCATCGTAGTCAAAGTTGTTTTTGTTACTCATATTTAACTGTATTAAAGGTCTAATTATTTTTTAACCTTTGACACAGTTTATTTTACAGCCTCTATTTAAATACACCTTTCTAATGCTATTATTCATTATAATGACTGTAAAATGCATTTACAATCTTCTTTGCTGATTTCACCAATTGTTTTATTTGTTTTTGCAGCACTTTTTCCTGCTCACGAATTAAAACCGCTAGTTCAAATTGTTCTAGCTCAGTAGCTTTCTTCTTAACATCAGATAGCTGTTGCATTAAGTTTGTCAACTTCTTAAGATCATTCATAATTTATAAAGCTGGCTGATGCAATTTTGTGGGGCTTTTAAAACAAGTGCTATTTGTTAAACTTGTTAGCGTTGTATGTTTTTGGCCGCAATATTTGCATGCATATTGAGGCTTTTCTGTGCCCTCATATAAAGCATGCTTATTACCTTCTGGATTTTTAAAACAAGTTGAATTTGTTAGACTGGTAATTGTAGAATGTTTACTTCCGCACCATTTGCAATAGAAATTAGCCATTTCGTGTTTTTTAATGTGATTGTATATAAAAATTTTATGTGTACAGTTCCAACGTCTCCTTCAATAAACCAACAAGTTCTTTCTGCAGCATTTTGGGGCTTAGTACTTTCAGATTAGGCCCATATGAAATTAATTCCTTTACAAAATCCCAGGTAATGTATACAGTTAATTCAATGACTAGCTCATTAGCTGAGTCTTCAATGACTTTCTGGGTCTCGTGCAAGGGGTAGTTCTTGATATACTGTCCTTGCTCGTATTCAAAACTTAGCCGAACAACGGTGGGTGTGGTCTTGCTTTCAGTATTGATCCCGAATGCATAGCGAAAATGCTCCTGTATTTCGAAAGGATATTTAGACTTATATCGAGCCTTATAAATATCTACAGCTTCTATCCTATCCAAACCAAAGGATTTTAACCAATTGTCTTTGGTGTCAACTGCAATCAGATACCAGCGTCCTTGAGACTCTTTTAAAGCAAGCGGATGGACTACCCTTTGGGTAACTATATCGTCCTGGAACTTAGTGTACTCAAAAGACAGTATGCGCTTTTCATTAATAGCATATAACAGGCCATGAAAATGATCCATTCCCTTTGGCCGTCTTCTCTCTAGCATAACAACATCTTCAAATCCGCGAATACTTTGCATAGCATTCATTATTTGAAAAGATTCCAACAAACGATGGGTTTGTGCTTTTGACTCTGGACGTTCTGCAATGAAATAGCGCTTATCCCCTTTTAATTCGTTCTGTATATCATAGCTGGTTAATGAATATATCTCTTTGATATCCCTTTGCAATGTTCTTTGGGAAATAGCGAGGTTTGTTCCAAAGATCTCTGATTGTTGTTCCAGATAATCGGCTATTTCATCATAGGTTGCCGGGCCTTTCTCCAGCCGGCTTATGATTAAGGCATATCGGTTCAGGTAATTTTCTTTAGGCATACTTAAAACAATACGTGGGTGGTGATAATATCTATGAATTTATGCACATTTAAATGATTATAAGGCAGTCCCCGCGGATGTAAAGTCCAAATAATTTGGGTATTGTAATCTAACAGCTTGATTACCCATAAATGCCCCTGAACCAGATTGGTCTTTTGTACAGTATACCTCAATCCTTCCAGAAACTTTTCATGGTCAGTTGTCCAGTTAAAGATGGACACTATATCGGGATGATATGCATCCAGTGTATGCTTTAGCTTATCCAACTGGGTAGACTTATCTTTTATCTGCAGGTATTTCGGAATGTCTAGGCTATTCCAAAGTCCCTGATTCTGGAGGCTCTCTTTTACCTCAATGGCATTGGTGTTTCCATACCCAAAGTCATTCATTAGTTCCAAGTATTCGCTGTCATAAAAACTAGTATCCACTTTTACAGGATCTTTGATGCCTTTCATCCGAAGATGCAGATTCACCACCAAAGTCCAAAAGCCAACGGATGCCTTGTTATTATAAAACAGATATTCATGCTCCCATAAGAAAGCGGAATTATCTTCCATATACTATTCCAGCTGATTAGACTCGTAGTATTGTCTCAATAATCCTGTTTTGCACCAGGAATTGGTATCCCTGCCAAAATAGAATATTTTATGTTTTGCATTGGCGTATTGATCCATTGAATGGGGAAGGAAAACGGTTGAGAAATTATCATCCATCTGCAAATGCATGGTTTCATTACAGAACCTCTGTAATAAAGGATTAAAAACGCTTTGAGCATTTTCTTGGTAATTCATAAAGACGTAGTTAGGGTTTTAAATCCAATAGTATGATTTCGTTTCTGTAGGCTTTCTTCCTGGCAATATTCAATTATCTGATCAAAAGAAATGGTTTCTCCATAGAGCAATTCATTAATTTCCTTTTTACGGATAATATTATCAATCTGACCACCGGAAAAATGAAAGCATTCTGCCAATTGATTTGCCTGAGCATTCGTTAAGTCGGGCAGTTTTAAATGCCAAATTTTGGCGCGATTCGATGTACAAGGCGTTTTGAATGCTACTTTATAAAGAAATCTTCTCTCAAAAGCCACATCGATATTATTTACAAGATTGGTGGTAGCGATTAAAATCCCATCAAAAATTTCAATCTCCTCCAAGAGAATATTCTGTATAGCATTTTCTGTTTGCTCTGTACCATAGCCTTTCAACTCTCTGCGCTTACCAATAATGGCATCTGCCTCATTGAAGAATAGAATAGGTTCATGTATTGAATTTTTAGCATAATGTTTATACTCTGTAAATATCTTTTTGATTAGTTTTTCACTTTCCCCAAACCACATGGTTTTACACTGGCTGATATTTACATGCATAAGTTCTCGTCCAGTTTGCTTGGCAATTTGTTTAGCAATTTCCGTTTTACCCGTACCCGGAGCTCCGTGAAACAAGACGGTTACTCCCGTTGGTAATCCCTTATTCTTGAGGCGGCCTTGCATTTGGATGAAGGTTTCTGGCTGTATTAATTTTTGTAATGTTTCGATCTGATTTAGCTCGGATTCATGAAAAATCAGCGTTTTCTCCATGATATCTTCAAGTTTTATAACGTCCTTGCGCTTATAGCCTTTTATTTTCAATTTGATTCCGACCTCGTCTAAAACGGTATAAGCGTATTCACTTAACTCTATTTCCGCATCATTGGTCATTTCACCTGGCAATACATCAACTAGTTGATTTTTTACCAGAGGATGGGTTTTTGAGATAAATTCAAGCAGGTTTTCTAAACGTTCAGAAGGATCAATATAAATACGAGACAAGATACGGTGTAGATCTAGAGAAGTATAACCATCCATCACCTGCCAAAGTATATCAAGAAAAATAAATGTTTCGGGAGTTTTTAAATAAAATTCTCTCAGTTTCATTACTAAGGTCAAATGCTCATTATTACTAAGTAGTTCAGATAATGCTTTAAATATTCTTCGAGTACCTACTCTATGCTCCTCTCTTTCAATCCCCAAAGCATGTACAATTTCTAATAATTTAAAATTATCCATTGGCTTAGGTTTATCAATCACTGGCATTGGGTCTTTTGACAATACTGCATTAATAATTTTTATGTTTACCGCATAGCCATTTATACTCGTATCCAATAACCTTGCTATTGTGCTATTGACATTTTTTTCCAAGTAACCCATTTCAAGAAGATTATCCAATGATTGATTATACTTCATCAGCCTTAGTTTACTGCAGTCAATATGCTTGGCTAAATTTAGCAGATCACAAGATTTAGGATCTTGAATCTCAATTGCAATGAATAAAGCCAAAATAAATGACTCATCTTCATTCAAGTTGAAATACTCCGTTACTTGAATAAGCTCTGAATTTATTGACTTAAAATAAGCA
>CALEST010000201.1 GCA_937907555.1 uncultured Sediminibacterium sp. | reverse complement strand
CTTGATATTTATTATATTTCTAATAGATTATGTGATATTTATCAATATGTTTTACATGCTAAAAAAGGGTATGAAAATAAATATGACGCCATGTCGCTTCGAACGATTCAGGACTGGATAGTCCGTCGTCAGTTGCTTGGGACACCCGGTATTGCTGATGTAAGCAGTTTTGGCGGTCTTTTAAAGCAATATGAAATTGCATTGAATACAGATAAACTTCGCAGTTATAATTTGTCGATAGCGGATGTATTTAATGCTCTTGAAAAAAATAACCAGAATACTGGCGGTGCATATATAGATAAAAAACCCAATGCTTATTTTATCCGCAGTGAAGGATTTATTAAAACAATTTCTGATATAGAAAAAATTGTTGTTACAAGAACTTCCGGTGGCGCACCCGTGTTGATAAGAGATATTGCAATGGTACAGTTGGGTCATGCCACGCAATATGGTGCGTTAACCCGTAACGCAGAAGGCGAAGTAGTTGGTGGTATTGTTTTAATGTTGAAAGGAGCAAATTCCAGTATTGTAATTAACAGTGTAAAAGATAAAATATTACAGATTCAGAAAAGTTTGCCTGAAGGTGTGGTCATTGAACCCTTTCTTGACAGAAGCGCTTTAGTTAGCAGGGCGATAGGAACTGTAAAAACTAACCTTATTGAAGGTGCGTTGATTGTAATCTTTGTATTGGTGGTTTTCCTTGGCAATATCCGTTCCGGGTTGATAGTGGCTTCCGTCATTCCGCTTGCCATGCTTTTTGCTATTTCGTTGATGAACCTGTTTGGTGTTTCTGGTAACCTGATGAGTTTAGGTGCTATTGATTTTGGTTTGATTGTGGACGGAGCGGTGATTATCGTAGAAGCAACCATGCACCACCTCGGCTTGCGAAAGCAAAATACAAGGCTAACACAGGCAGAAATGGATACAGAAGTATTTGAGTCGGCTTCGAAAATTAGAAATAGTGCTGCTTTTGGTGAAATAATTATATTGATCGTTTATTTACCTATTCTGGCACTCGTAGGTATCGAAGGAAAAATGTTTGGCCCGATGGCGCAAACTGTATCTTTTGCCATTCTTGGGGCATTCTTACTGTCGCTTACGTATGTACCTATGATGAGCGCCTTAATTCTCAGTAAAAAAATTAGCCACAGGGAAAACTTCTCCGATAAAATGATGAAGTTTTTCCAGCGGCTTTACACCCCATTAATACGTGGGGCACTTAAGATGAAATTACTGGTAGTGAGTATTGCTGTTGGTGTATTTATAATCAGCCTCATTATTTTCAAAACATTAGGAGGTGAATTTATTCCCACTTTAGAAGAAGGAGATTTCGCAGTAGAAACAAGGTTGCTGACAGGTAGTTCGTTAAGCCAGACAATTGATAAAATAATGCAGGCTTCGGATTTACTGATGAAAAAATTTCCTGAAGTAAAAGAAGTGATTGGAAAGATTGGTGCCTCTGAAATACCTACCGACCCTATGCCCATAGAAGCATGTGATATTACCATCCTTTTAAAAGATAAAAAGGAATGGACCAGTGCACATAACAGAGAAGAGTTGGCTGAAATGATGCAGAAAGAGCTGGAGAAAATACCCGGTGTTTCCTATGGGTTATCGCAGCCGATACAACTTCGGTTTAATGAATTGATTTCAGGTGTCCGTCAGGATGTAGGCATTAAAATATTTGGGGAAGACCTTGATGTACTGGCAGATCTGGCAAAAAAAATCGGTGTGATTGTACCCACAGTAAAAGGTGCAGAAGATTTATATGTAGAACAGGTGACTGGTCTGCCGCAAATTATGGTTAAACTAAACCGTGATAAGATTGCGCAATTTGGTTTAAATGTAGAAGATATAAACCGTACCATCAGCGCTGCTTTTGCAGGTGAAGCCGCAGGTATTGTTTATGAAGGCGAGAAACGTTTTGATATGGTGGTAAGGCTAGAAAAAACAGGCCGCCAGAGTATTGATGATGTTAAAGGATTATTTATTGCTACACCTGATGGCAACCAAGTTCCATTGGAGCAGGTAGCCGATGTCAATATGCAGTTAGGTCCTAACCAGATTCAACGTGAAGATGCCAAGCGAAGAATCATTGTTGGCTTTAATACAAGAGGCCGGGACATTTCATCAGTTGTAAAAGAAATCCAGGAAAAAATTGAGAAACAGGTAAAAATGCCTCCTGGATATTTTATTACTTATGGCGGGCAGTTTAAAAATCTTGAAGAGGCCAATAAACGATTATCAGTGGCGGTACCTGTCGCATTAGCGCTGATACTTTTATTGCTCTATTTCACCTTTGGTTCAATTAAATATTCCTTACTCATATTTACAGCTATACCGATGAGTGCTATTGGCGGTGTATTCGCCTTATGGTTAAGGGGAATGCCATTTAGTATTTCGGCTGGTGTTGGTTTTATTGCGCTATTCGGTGTGGCGGTATTAAATGGTATTGTATTAATCAGTGAATTTAACCGGTTAAAAAAGGAAGGTATGACAGATATAAATGCAATCATCTTAAAGGGAACTTCTATAAGGTTGCGACCGGTATTAATGACTGCGACGGTTGCTTCATTAGGCTTTTTGCCAATGGCATTGTCAACAGGTTCCGGAGCAGAAGTGCAAAAGCCGTTAGCAACGGTTGTAATCGGAGGATTGATTACGGCCACATTTCTTACGTTGGTGGTTTTACCAGTATTATATACATGGTTTGAGAAGATAAAACCAAAAATGATGAAGTCTGATGTGGTGAAAGGGGTGGCTTCATTACTCATCCTGTTTTTAACCTCATCATTTGCTGCAAATGCACAACAGCCAAAAATAGTTATCAATCTTAGTGATGCTGTTGCATCAGCTATGAAGAATAATCCTTTGGTTAAAGTAGGAACGCTGGATATAAGTTACCAGCAGCAGTTGAAAAAGACAGTAAAAGATTATGGCAAAACAAATTTCGGTGTAACGTTTGGGCAGTACAATAGTCGCATTGCCTATGATAATAATTTCAGCATTAATCAGGGCATACTGAATCCAGGGTACTTTAAAAGTCTCATAAAGCTATCTGAATCAAATATCAAAAGTAGTGAACTGCAATTGAGAATTTATCAAACTGAACTTGCAGCGAACACAAAAATATCGTATTACCAGTTAATCTTTTGGATGGAGGAAATAAGGTTGCTGAAAGAGCTACTATCCATTTACGAAAATATACTGAAATCTTCGGCATTGCGATACAAAACAGGAGAAACAAATGCATTAGAAAATTATAATGCTGAAAGCAAAGTAAATGAGACAAAAGCGCAATTGCGAAGTGCAGAAGAAGATTACCGGATTGAATTAAATCGTCTGAAAGTGTTCACTGCAGATTCTTCTGTTACGTCAATTGCCGACACATTACTTGTTGAAAAGCGGATACAGGTAAATTTTGATACCGCTGCCATTGCAGCTAACCCCACACTTGCATTTATTAAACAGCAGATTGATATTGCAAACAAAGAGAAAGCTGTTGAGCAGTCAAGATTAAGACCAGATTTCTCGGTAGGCTATTTCAACCAGTCTTTAGTAGGGTATCAAACTGTGAATGGAGTTGATAAATATTATGGTGTTGGCAGTCGTTTTCAAGGAGTTAATTTAGGCATCAGTATTCCCATATTTGCCAGGGCGCAAAAAGAAAAAGTAAAAGCGGCAGAAGTAAACCGGGTGCGCCGTGAAGCAGAACTGACCAATTATCAATTCACCCTGCAAGGTGAATTAACAACACTGTTTGGAGAATTGCAAAAACAAAAAGTTCAAATAAACTATTACCGAAATACAGCTTTGCCGCAGGCCAATCTCATCATTACGCAGGCACAAAGAGCTTTTACTGCCGGCGAAATCGGTTATTATGAATTGACACAATCACTCAATAATGCCGTTGTTGTAAAACAGGGATATACCAAACTTTTAAATCAATATAATCAAACCGTCATTGCTATCGAATTTATCGGTGGCATCAATTAATCAGAACGGGGTAAAATAAAATTAATATGAAACAGAAATTTTTGAATTCACTTATTATACTTACAGCGGCTACTATATGGCTTTCATCCTGCTCTTCCAAAGGAAATACAGAAGCAGCTCCGATTGAAGTAACGAAAACTGAAGAAGCAGATATTGTGGGCTTGTCGGAAGACCAGTTTAAAACAGTCGACATTCAGTATGGTGTTGTAGAAGAAAAAAAACTCAGCAGCGTTATCAAGGCAACAGGAGTACTGGATGTTCCTCCGCAACAGCTATTAACCGTTTCTTCTCCCTATGGAGGCACATTAAAAAATACCGATTTACTGCAGGGGAAGCCCGTGGTAAAAGGTGAAGTTATCGCCGTACTCGAGAATCCTGAGTTTATCCAGCTTCAGCAGGATTATCTGGATTATAAAAGTCAGTTGATTTACCTGAAAGAAGAATTGGAAAGACAACAAGAGTTGGCAAAAGAAAATGTAAATGCAAAAAAAACCTTGCAAAAAGCCAGCAGCGAGTATAACAGTATGACGGCAAGAGTACAGGGATTAAAAGCAAAACTGGGGCTTATCAATATCAATCCTGAGAAAATCAACCCGGAAAACATTTCAGGCAGGGCAAATATTTATGCTCCTATATCGGGCTATGTTACTAAAGTATTGGTGAATATCGGGAAGTTTGTAAACGCTAACCAGGAGCTATTTGAAATTGTAGATACCCGTCACCTTCATGCAGAACTGATCATTTTTGAAAAGGATGTTCCGAAATTAAAGATTGGTCAGAAAATTCGTTTTTTATTGAATAATGAAACAAAGGAGCGGTTTGCAGATGTGCATTTAATTGGTCGTGAGATCAGCGCTGAAAGGACGGTTAGGGTTCATGGACATCTGTCTCAGGAAGATAATAACCTGTTGCCAGGGATGTATTTAAAGGGAATTGTAGAAACAGGTATTGCTACCACTACTGCGCTGCCTGATAAAGCTATCGTTCAAGCAGCAGGAAAATCTTACATTTTTATAGTAGCAAATGAAAAGAATAGTGAAAAGAAACCTGCCGATGGGAAAAATGAAGTCGCTACAGAAAAGCATATTCTGTTTAAAAGAATTGAAGTGACGACTGGCGTTTCAGAAAATGGTTATACCGAAGTGATTTTACCAGGAGGGTTTAACAGGAAAATTAGCGTGGTGATTAACGGAGCTTATGATTTATTGTCGAAGATGAATAATGTAGAGGAAGAAGAATAAAAATAGGATGGGTCGGAGCCCTGCTTTGTTTGCCTCATTTATGAAAATGGGAAACCTTGAGCGGCAGGGCCCCTCTACCCAAACATTTTAAAAATACACCGATGGATATCCCAGTAATAAGTTTATCCGCTACCATGGATATTAATTTAAAACAGATGATAGGTGTTAGAAATCTGCCGGCTGAAGAAGATCCAAAAACCTATTATGTTATGTAAATATTGAAAAAATGGATGTTCGATTCGAATTAATAATTGTTGGGAAACTCATCGTTTCGTTTCTGTTGGGTACTTTTATTGGCTTTGACAGAGAGAAACACGCCCGCAATGCCGGTATAAGAACCTATGCCGCTGTTTGTATCGGAGCTACTTTATTTACTGCTGTTGCGGCTCATCTTGTAGGTGATGCTGCTGCTATCTCCCGGGTAATAGCCAATATTGTTACAGGTGTAGGCTTTCTTGGAGCTGGTATTATTTATCGGAACGACAGTGCCGGAACATCTCATGGACTTACAACAGCAGCCACGGTTTGGTGTACTGCCGCAGTTGGTGTGGCAGTAGGCCTCAGTATGTTTATCATTGCTATTGTTGGAACAGTTACCTTATATTTATTGCTTTCACTGCATCAACAGAAATGGTATGTAAAATGGAAAAATAAAATGATAAACAGGCATAACGAAAAACACAACACTGATTAATTGGTTAAAATAAAATTGTATATTAGGAGTATTGTAACATGTATAGTATAATAACAGGTACCATATTATTAGGGATTACTCATGCTCTTATTCCCAATCACTGGTTGCCATTGGTTGCTATTGCAAGGTCGGAGAAATGGGAAAAGTATGAATTGATACTGGTGGCATCTATTTCTGCCTCTGCGCATGTGATGGGTACTGTTATTCTTGGGATAGCTTTGGGAATGGTGGGCTCAAAGCTGGCGTATCACTTTGAAGGATATGTGCATGTAATTGCTCCAGTATTATTGATCATATTCGGTTTGATATATTTTACAGTTAATCTGCCGCATCATCATACTGCAAATAATGACGTGCCGCACTACAAAAAGTCAAAAACTAAATGGGTGTTGATTTTTGCGACCACTATGTTTTTATCTCCTTGCCTGGAAGTAGAAAGTCTTTTTCTGACAGCTGGTGCTTATGGCTTGAATGGTATCTTATTGATCGCCTTAGTATATGCAGTAATCAGCATCACCGGGATTATCACTCTTGTAATACTTGCATTTAAAGGAGTTCAAATGATGAATTCACAATTTATTGAGCATAATGAAAAACGAATTACAGGTATAGTTTTAATTATAGTAGGTATTGTTACATTTTTTTTACACTAAATAAGATAGTATGACACATAAACATGATGAAACAAAAATTGCTGCACATGGCCATGGATCCGCGAAGGATGAAAACGAATCGGGTTGGAAAAATCATTGGGATCTATTATTGGCATTAGTAATATTAATCATTCTGCTTGTACTGGAATATGGCTTCAAAATGGAGTTCTCTAAGATTCCCTCATTGGCCATAAACCTGGGAGCTTATTTATTGGCAGGTCGTAAAGTATTGGACCTTGCCTTCAGAAAATCAAAGCGGGGAGATATTTTCAATGAATTTGTGTTGATGAGTGTTGCCACTATCGGTGCATTTGTGATTGGAGAATATGAAGAAGGCGTGGCTGTGATGGTTTTTTACCAAATCGGCGAATGGTTCCAGGATGCGGCTGTAAATAATGCCAAAAGAAGTATTAAAGCCCTGCTTGACGTAAGACCTGATGAAGTAACAGTTTCAAGAAATGGTACGCTTCTTGTTGTTGACCCTTCTATTGTTGAGTTAAACGAAACCATCTTGGTAAAACCAGGTGAAAAAGTAGCATTAGATGGTGAATTGATTTCAGAAAATGCTTCATTTAATACAGCAGCGTTAACAGGGGAAAGTAAACCAGATGCAAAATATAAGGGAGAAACTATTCTTGCGGGAATGATTAATCTGCATACAGTAGCAGAAATCAAAGTGAAAGCGCTGTTTAAAAATAGTAAACTGAGTAAGATTTTAGAAATGGTTCAAGATGCTACTGCAAGAAAATCACAGACACAACTATTTATTTCCAGGTTCGCCAAAATCTACACACCAATCGTTTTCTTTCTTGCTATTGTAGTTTGTTTTGTCCCTTACTTTTTTGTAGAAGATTATAATTTTCAAACATGGTTTTACCGAGCACTGGTATTCTTAGTAATCAGTTGTCCATGTGCATTGGTGGTATCCATTCCATTAGGATATTTTGGTGGCATAGGTCTTGCCTCACGTAATGGTATTTTATTTAAGGGAGGAAACTTTCTTGATGTAATGACAAAGGTTAATGCTGTGGTTATGGATAAGACCGGCACATTGACAAAAGGAGTTTTTAAAGTACAACAAGTCGTCTCGGTCAACATAGATGAAAAGGAGTTGGTAAAGCTTACGGCTGCGGTGGAAAAGAATTCAACTCATCCTATAGCCAAAGCTGTAACGGAATATGCTGGTGAAACTGTCAATGGTATCAATGCAGATGCAGTAGAAGAAATCGCAGGCTATGGCTTAAAAGGAAAAGTAGGTGGAAGGGACTTGCTTGCAGGTAATGCAAAACTATTGAAGAAATACAACATATCCTACCCAACAGAAATAGAAACCATTGTTGACACAATTGTTGTTGTTGCAATAAATAATCAATATGCAGGTTTTATAACTATTGCTGATGAAATAAAAGACGATGCTGCCCAGGCTGTCAAAGACATGCACAGCTTTAATATTAAAACGGTAATGCTTTCAGGCGATAAACAATCTGTAGTAGATGAGGTTGCAAGGAAGATTGGTATAGATGAGGCTTATGGTGATTTACTACCAGAGGGTAAGGTTGAGAAAGTACAGAGGCTAAAAGATGAAGGGCGACACATCGCTTTTGTTGGTGATGGTGTTAATGATGCACCTGTAGTTGCATTGGCGGATGCTGGAATAGCAATGGGAGGGTTAGGGAGCGATGCCACAATTGAAACGGCAGATGTAGTCATTCAAAACGATCAGCCGCAGAGAATAGTTTCAGCTATTAAAATCGGAAAGATAACCCGGAGCATTGTGTGGCAAAACATCATTTTAGCTATGGCAGTAAAAGTGTTTGTATTGATTTTGGGCGCAGGCGGTGTAGCTACTCTATGGGAAGCAGTAATTGCGGACGTAGGTGTTGCTTTATTAGCGATATTGAATGCGGTTAGGATTCAAAGAATAAAGGTTTAAAAAAAAATGTTATAAGATGTATTTTCTAAGTTCAAGTAATAAGTGCAATTTTTTTTTTGTAGCACTTGATTAGGGGTTAAGTAATTAAATTTTCTAACGGGTCT
>CALEST010000200.1 GCA_937907555.1 uncultured Sediminibacterium sp. | reverse complement strand
AACGTACACCCGGTAAGTCTTTAACACGACCACCACGGATAAGTACAATTGAGTGCTCCTGCAGGTTGTGTCCTTCACCCGGAATATAGGCGATAACCTCAACTTTATTGGTCAAACGCACTTTCGCTACTTTACGCAAAGCAGAGTTTGGTTTTTTAGGAGTAGTAGTATATACACGAGTACATACACCACGACGCTGAGGACAAGCATCCAAAGCTCTAGACTTACTCTTAGCCCTGATAATTTCGCGGCCTTTTCTAACTAATTGTTGTATTGTAGGCATTATAAACCATTTAAAATTTCGGACGGCAAAGGTAATGGCTCTGAATGAGAATCCAAAATGTTTTCCAAAAAAAAGTATTTCTACGGGCAAAAAAAAGGGATTTCGCCCAATTTTCACCCCCCTGTTGTTTATAAAACAAATATATCCTTGCTTTACAAAGTAGCCCCGCAAAGCCCCCAGCCCAAGTTATGAGGCATCATTTATTCGTATTGCTCTTGTTATTTCAAGCAGCATTTACCCACTTATTTGCGCAAACAGGAAACAGCCTGATTTATTCCCAGGCCAATGCTATTTATCAGCAAAATTTTAACGGGTTGCCTTCCAGTGGCAGTTATCTTTTATCCGGAAAAGGCCCCCACTCTTTTCTAACGTCGCCTTTTGCCATATCCGCTATGGCGGGATGGGAAATGATGCAACGCTCGGGCAGTGGCTCAAATGCGGTCTTTTCAATTGGCACAGGCAGTTCAACCGCCGCAGGCGTATACAGCGTAGGCAACTCAGGTAGCGACCGGGCATTAGGCACACAGTCTGCAGGCACCGGAATCTATTCCATTGGGCTGATTATAACCAATCAGACAGGAAAAACGCTCCATAAAATCAATGGATCTTTTACTGCGGAACAATGGCGAAAAGGAGGATCCGGGAATGCGAATACATGGACAGGAAAAATAGGCACCGGAGTATTCAATGGCATAAATGCCGGCACGCTTAATTCGGCCCCCTCGCTTAACTTTAGTTCTGTACAAAGCAGTACCGGTGCAGGAAGTCTTAACGGAAACAATCCGGAAAATCAATCCATCATCCAATTTAATATTGGCGGTTTAACATGGAAAAACGGAGAACAGTTAGTGCTTCTTTGGGAAGATACAGATGAAGGAGGCAGTGATGATTTAATGGCAATAGATGATTTAAGTTTTAGGGCTGATGCGGACAGTACAGGAAATGAACAGGTTCATATAGACAGCCTTCATTCAACTTCATCCGGCATTACCAATGCAGACACCATTCAATATGCATTCAAACCCAGTGGAGATTTAACAGGACTGAGCACCCATAATTTTGTATTGCATACCCAGGGATTGGGAAATGCTGCAATTACAGAAGTTACCGGATCAGGGACAGACTATTATATAAAAATTTTTACTGGAAATGGCGAGGGAAAAATGGTATTGGGTATCAATAATAATGACAACCTGATTCCGGGGCTTACAGGCCTCCCCTTTTTTAGTATCGATACACAGTTGATTGATAAAATAAAGCCCATTCATATTAACCTGATTCCACTGAGTGACTCAATGCTCAAAAAAGGAGACACACTAACTCTTCAACTCAGTTTCAATGAATCCGTTCATCTTGACTCATTGTCCCCCTTGCAATCCATTCCCATACAAATCAGTAACCAGATTAAACAGGCAGTATACTGGAAAGGGAATCATTCAAATCAGTTGTTCTTTAGGTATATTATTGAATCGAACGACAAAGACCTTGATGGTATTCAATTGGCCAGCACATATAATCCAACACAAACGATTATAAAGGACCCGGCAGAAAATAGCAGTGAATTATCCATGAATTCAAGTGAAATTCAGCATATACGCATTAATGGAATCCCAATTCAATACAAAGAAGCCAGAGATAGTACACTGCTACAGTGCAATACAAGAGACAGTATAGACATTGCTCCTATTCTGGCAATAGATAGCACTGGAAACGGAGAAATATTAACCTGGAAAATAACAGAGGGATCTGTAAGATGGGATGGCAATCAATCTAGTTTCAGTAAAATGAGTTCAGGAGGCATTGTGCAACCTGCTTCTATTAAATATGCAGTTGCCAATGCACTGGCCGCTGACAGTATTCTAGTTTCTGTTTCCAATGGTTTCACAGACACACACAAAAAAATAAAACTGGAATCGTTAAGCTGGATGGGAACCATAGACAGTAACTGGCACAATCCTCTCAACTGGTGCAACGCACTGGTACCCGACAGCAATGCCTATATTACCATTGGCTCCAACACGCCGTATCAGCCTCATATTTTACAGAAACATGTTGTTGGAAATCTTTGGATTGCTTCGGGAGCAAAACTAAATATTACCGGAACCCTCCAATTAATGGGTGAATTACTGGGAGATAGCGCCAGCATTGATGCAAAAACCGGCAATATTGAGCTGAACGGAGTGGTTGCACAAGAACTCAATGGCAATATTTTTAAAAGCAAAACCATCGGAAGCCTGATTGTCAATAACAATATTACTCTTACCAATCCGCTGTACATTAATGAATCGGTACAATTAAAATCGGGCCATCTTCAAACCAATGATCAATTGTATTTTAATGTCTCGGCTATCATCAGTCCGGCCGCTCAGGGTGTTACTGTAAGCGGAAATGTGTTTGCAGCAAATACCTTTAAACAAAAGAGTGCTGGAATATATCTGGCTGGACATCCATTTACCGACTCCATATCTTTGCAGCAATGGATCAACGCTCCAACCATTCACTGGAATAATTCTATTTTAAACACAGACAGTTTCTCAATTGAAGCAGGCTGGCAGTTACTTGCTCAGGGAAATGAAAATATCTGGAAACAACAACAGGGAATTCGCTGGAATATTGGCAACAATGAAGATAAGAACAGCTGGGCCGATTATTTCAGAGGTAATATTCTTGTGGGCAATCATACGAAAAATCTATCCTCATCGGGGAATGGATTTCAGTTGGTAAGCAACCCCTATCTAAGTCCAATTAATTCCGCATTAATTGTAAAAGGAAACTCCATTCAAAACTACAAATATGTTTGGGACAGTCAACTTGGAAACGGAGGTGGATATACCGCTATTCCTTATAATCAGAAGCATATTTTAAATCCATTTGAAGCAATAATTCTGCAAACCGACAGTACTGCTGGAAATGAATTATTATTCAGTGAAGCAGCAAAATCAAATGAATGGAACAATGGAAATTCAGAAGAATTTAAAGAACTGAATGGCTATTTTACCAATATACAACTGTACTATAATCAACAAATACAAGACAGATTAATTATTCGTGAACAAGCCAATGCAAAAAATGGAAAAGACATATTTGATGCGAGTAAATTACTAAATCCGGGATTGAATATTTTCAGTTATTCCTCAGACAATAAAAAACTGGCTGTTGATAGCCGTGTGTTTAGCGAACAAACAAGGATACCAATTGAACTGTCTAATTTATTGAACGGAACCTACCAGTTAAAAATAGCAGATGCTTACATGCCCGCTTCCCTGAAATTGGTTTTATACGATACCTATTCCAATCAACAATTAGAACTTTTAAAAGACAGCAGCATACGATTTGATGTAAATTCAGACAGCTCCAGCAGAAGTAACCAACGATTCTTTATTGCAAAATGGGCTCCAAGAGCAATTGTGCCTATAGCAAATCTGCTAACGGTTAAAATTTATCCGAATCCTTCAAGTACTGAATTGAATGTAATATTCAAGGCGGCAGTACCAGGGAACAGTATGATTCGCATATTTAATATGGAAGGAACCCTTCTCAAAACGGTTGCAGTTGGCACTACGCAACAAGGGTTCATCCGCATACCACTTGGAAACCTGACCAATGGTCAATATCTACTGCAGGTTACCAGTGGCAGCCATCAGCAAAACATTCCATTCTTTAAGCAATAAATCATGCTGAAGCAAATATTCAACATCACAATGATGTAATTTTTAAAAAACATCATCTATGAAAAAGCCCCGGGTAAACCCAGGGCTTTTTTGTTTTTATTCCTCATGAAATCATTTATACGGGCATCATCCAGCCGTATTTATCTTCGGTTTTTCCCTGACGGATCTCATTTAATCTTTGTTTCAAAGCAGGGGCAACCGTCCATTTTTCGGTATCAAAGAACATGGATTCATCCTTATAGCGCAATTCTTTAATCAGCGAGATGGTTGCAGCAGTTCCTGCTCCGAATACTTCTTTTAGCTGGCCTGCTTTATAGGCTTCCATCAATTCATCAATGGATATTTTTCTTTCCACTACTTCAAGTCCCATTTCTTCCAGTATGGTTAGTGAGCTCATCCTGGTAATACCAGCCAGAATGGTTCCTTCTTCCAGAGAAGGGGTTACTGCCTGATTACCGATGATGAAAAATACATTCATCATACCTACTTCCTGCAAATATTTATGTTCAAAAGCGTCTGTCCATAAAACCTGATCATATCCCATTTCCTTTGCCAGATTCGTCGGGTACATGCTAGAACCATAGTTACCTGCATTCTTAGAGTATCCCACTCCCCCTGTTACTGCACGGGTGTATTTTTCTTCCACAAAAATCCGCATAGGCGTACTAAAATAAGGACCAGTCGGACTTAAAATAATCATGAACTTGTAAGTATCAGAAGGCTTCACACCCAATACTGCATCAGTAGCAAACATAAAAGGTCTGATGTACAAGGAGTGATCCGGCATTGAAGGAATCCAGTTACGATCTAATTTAACCAGGGCTTTCATGCCATCAATGAAAATTTCCTCAGGTACGGTTGGCATCTGCATTCTGGTTGCAGAAATATTGAAACGCTTAAAATTTTCATATGGTCTGAAAATTGCAGCTTCACCGTCTTCGTTCTTATACGCCTTAATTCCTTCAAAAATAGATTGACCATAATGTATGGCAGCCAGTGAAGGGTCCATTGACAATGCTTCGTAGGGTCTTATTTCAACATTTTTCCATACTCCATTACTGTAATCAGCTACCAGCATATGATCGGTAAACACTCTGCCAAAAGGAATATTTTCCAAACTAATCGTATCCAACTTAGACTTTTCGGCTCTCTTAATGTTTATGTCCAGTACTGCGTTCATAGTTTTATATTTGGCGCAAAGAAACAAAAAAAATAAAAAACTAACAACTGTTAATATTTAAACGGAGTAACCATGGCTGAACAACTACCCGATTTTGTGCTGGCGCAATTGTACCCAAACAGTCTGGTTATAGTAGACACAGACCTTGCAAAGCCACTATCCAGGCAGGATCAGCCGGATTTGAAAGAAACCAAACAGGAAGAAAAACATACAACCCCAATTTTTGAAAGCAGCACCAATATTTCCACAACTTTAACAGATGAACCCGCTCTTCCAAAGTTGCAAATGCCTTTAAAAGAGAGGCCTGAAAACTGGTACCTGGGTAAAAATGCAAAAAGTATTACCATATTGGTGCACGAACCGGATGCTGTATTCCTGAACGATGCAAATCTGGATTTTCTTACCAAAATACTGGGTGCCTGTAAGTTGAATATGGGCGATGTATCTGTGATTAATACAGCAAGATATTTAGCCCTGTTCCCTGAAATCAAAAAGGACCTCTCACCTTCCACCTATATTTTCTTTGGCGTTAAAACCAGTGATATTCAACTGCCTTTTATTATTCCTGATTACCAGATACAGCAATATGATCAGAGTAAATTTCTGGCAGCACCCGGGTTTAACCAATTTGCCGGTGATAGTGCAGAAGCCAAATTAGAGAAAACCAAACTTTGGGTAAGTTTAAAAACCCTGTTCAATATATAATTGATTATGCCAACCGAAATAATTTTCGCAACCAACAATGCCAATAAGGTAAAAGAGATCAAGGCTGTTACCGGCAACCTATTGACTATTTTGTCATTAGAAGAATCCGGAATATTCATTGATATTCCGGAACCACACGACACCCTTGAAGCGAATGCCAGCGAAAAATCAAAAGTCATTCATCAGCTAACAGGTAAAAACTGTTTTAGTGAAGATACCGGATTAGAAGTGGTTGCACTCAATGGCGCACCTGGTGTTAAAAGTGCCAGATATGCCGGAGACACAAGAGATTTTCAGGCAAATATTGATTTGCTCCTGAATAATTTATTATCACACACCAATAAATCCGCACAATTCCGTACAGTTATTTCTTTAATCTGGAATAACCAGGAATATCTTTTTGAAGGAATCTGTAAAGGACAAATTACACATCAGTCCAAGGGCTTGTCAGGTTTTGGATACGATCCTGTTTTCATTCCGGATGGTGCAGATAAAACTTTTGCAGAAATGAGTATGGAAGAGAAAAATCAATACAGTCACAGAAAAAAAGCCATGCAGCAGTTAATTGATTTCTTTCATAAAAATGGAATTGCATAATCTAATAGCATACTACGCAAACATTATTTTGTATGAATCGTATCAAAATAAATTTACCAGAACATTACAGCTTTTCAACCAAGCTCCAGATTAGAGTTACAGACTTAAACTATGGCGGACACGTTGGAAATGATACGGTTTTATCCCTCTTGCAGGAAGCAAGACAACAATTCCTGCAATCCCGCGGCTACGCTGAATTAGAGGTTGAAGGATATGGATTGATTATGGCAGATGCCATGCTGGAATACAAAAAAGAAATGAATCATCTGGATCAGATTAGAATTGATATTGCAGCCACCGATTTTGACAAAATGGGTTTCGATTTGTACTACAGGGTAATAATTCAAAAAAACGGGGAAGACATTTTAGCCGTAAGAGCTAAAACAGGCATGATGCTTTTTAACTACCAACTGCGCAAAAAAGTTTCCATGACCGATAAAATAATAGCTGCTTTACAATAAGAAGATTGCATTCAATCATCCATTTGAGTTAACTATTCCAGATCCGCCAGCTTTCTTCTGCCTGCAATACCAGCATTTCATATCCGTTCTGTACCGTTGCGCCCTGTTGCAAACCCAATTGCATAAAGCGGGTTGATTCCGGATTATAAATTAAATCGAACAAATGGTGATTGGATCCCAATACCTCATAGGGTATGTCCGGAGATTCAGCAATATCAGGATACTGTCCTACCGGGCTGGTATTGATGATTAAAGTGTGCTTTTTCAAAAGCCCGGCATCCAACTGATTGTATTGAATGGTTTGGTCTCCACTGTTACGGGAAACAAACAAATAGGAAATCTCAAGCTTTCTCAATACATAGGCAACCGCTGCAGCAGCACCTCCTGTTCCCAGAATTAAAGCATGCGTATGTGAAGATTTTAAAAAGGGTTGTAAGGATTGTTCAAAGCCAACAATATCTGTATTAAACCCAAAAAGCTGATTGTTTTTTAGCAGCACACAATTACAGGCCCCCATTTCTTTAACTGCATCGCTCATTCCATGCAAAAAAGGAATGATTTGCTTTTTATAAGGAATGGTAACATTGAATCCTTTTAAAGCAGGATAGGTTCGTAACAAATCAGGAAACTTTTCTATAGACGGGATTGCAAAATTCTGATATGCATGCGATGCAGCTAATCCCATTTCCTTAAATTTCCCAGTAAAATAACGCTGCGAAAAAGAATGCGTTAAAGGATATCCCAATAATCCATAAAGATGCATACTAGGCTTTGTCTAAATAAAGATGAAAAGTATCGCCTCTTAGTCCAATACGCATGGCTTCCAACGGTAAAACTTCATTAGGGGCTATATTTCCAAGATTTACATTGCATCCAATCAATTCAAGAAAATACAATTGCTGCGCTTTCTGGGGTGCTTCCCAAATAATTTTGTCCGCAGGTATCTGGGTTAGAATTTCCTGAACCAACCCTTCTCTTACTTCACCGCTGCCCCTGTATATACCCACATTTCCAGCTTCCCTTGCTTCAGCAATTACGTAAGAGGAACCTGCTTCCAATTCAGCACGCATCAATTCAATCCACTTATAAGGGGGTATAATATGTGCGGCGTCCTTACTACCCACTTCGCTCAACACAGTGGCATGTTGGGTTAATTTTTCTATATAACCACATTTTTCAGCATGTGGTATGGTGATAGAACCATCAGATACTTCAATATAGCTTACTCCATATTCCTTGCATACTTCAACATAATCATCAAACTGATTTCTTATCAGGAATGCTTCAAACAATGTACCTCCAAAATAAACAGGCATATTGGCTTCGCGGTAAACAGCTAATTTTTCCTTCAAATTCGGGGTTACAAAAGAGGTTCCGAATCCAAGCTTTACAATGTCAACATGAGGACCAGCTACACTTAAAAAGTCTTTTACCTGATTAATGCTTAACCCCTTGTCCATTACCATGGTTAAGCCGGATGTTCTGGGTTGTTGGGTACGTTCTGGAATTTGTGTAAGTCTGTAGTTCATTCGGAAATCATTGTTGAACAACAAAAATACATATTTATATTTTCTTTCCTTTCTTGTACCTGGCTACAATGTCAACAATCTGGTTATTTTGTAATACAGCAGGATTTAACTCCAGTAATTTTTTTAGCAGTTTGGGAGATTTCTCCATTCCGGCTTCCAGTTTCAGCAATGCTTCCTTGGTTCTGCCCAATTCTAGTAATATGGCTGTGGCGTAATAATAAAAAACCGGCTTCTCCCCTGTTGCCATAAATGCCGCAATGCATTGCTCATAAGCTTCTTCAATCATTTCGGCATTTATTAAACACCTTAGTAAGGCTTCCCAGCCAGCAACAGATTTGCTCTTGTGCTTAACTGCTGTTCCAAAGAAAATGATGGCATCTTTGAATTTGCCAAGATTCATCATACACTCTCCCATTGCCAGATTATATTCAGGAAGGGTGCGGTTCATGCGCATGGCATTCTCCAATTGCTTTGCTGCCGCCTGCCACTGTTCTTCCAGCATATAGGTTACTGCAATTTTATAATGAAGCTTACTATCACCTGCATTCAGGTGTACTGCTTTTTTATAGTGAAACCTTGCCTGTGCATATTTTCCCATCCGGTGATAGCAATGTCCTATTGCTTCGTAAATCACATCTTCAGGTCTGCTAAGTTCCAGCACTTTCTCCAGCACTTCAATGGCTTCCTTGTATTTGCGCAAACGCAGAAAGGCATCTCCCATATTGCGGTAAGCATAATCAAATTTTTCGTCGATGGCTACCGCATACTGATAAGCATCAATTGCTTTTTCATATAGCTTCAATCCCTGATAAGCTGCAGCCAGGTTAAACCAGGCGAGTTCACTGAAGGGATTTTCTTCTATGATTGACTGATGCAGTTTGATGCTTTCTTCGTTCCTGCCTGTAAAATCTGTCCAGAAACAGATTTTATACAATGCTTCTTCGTTATTGGGATCTTCTTCTAAAATGAGTTGCAGACAATCAAACACCTTATCAAACTCTTCATAGTCATCATATACATCTGCCAGTTCAAATAACAAATCAAGTCTTTCTTCCCCCTCAAATAATTGCAATGCAGATTCCAGCAATTCGGCCGCCTTGGCAGGCTGATCCAAAGCCAGATAAGCGTCTGTTTTTAAAATGAATAAATTCAGGTCTGTACTGTCAAAGAGTTCTGCAGTTTCCAGTAAACTCAGCGCCTCCTTGTATTTCCGGGTTGCCAGTAATAAATCTGCCTTCTTTATCATTAAACTGGCTGAATAGGGAAACTGCTCCAATCCTATATCTGCTGCTTCCAATGCTTCCGGCAAATCGTCTTTTTCATCGTAATAATCAATGATCCGTTCAAAAGCCTCTTCTTCTAAGTATGGATGACTTCTACCATGTTTAAGGTGTTGATACTGAATAATCAACTCTTTTAGTGCTTCCCTGTCTTCTCGATACGGATTGTTGCTCATGGGTGAAGGTTTACCTAATTTAAACAATAATTTGTACTTTTTTTTGTAAAAACCAAACTTTTTAACCCTTATTAACGTTTGTTAATAAAAATAATTCGTTAAAATATTTAGGATATATCCTACCTTTGCCATATGTTAATGCAAATAAAATCCGTTAAAAAAGCTTCCATGATGCTCGCAATCTGCCTGCACCTGGTACTGGTTGCGGTTGCATTTACAGGAATAGTTGATGAAAAAACCAAAAACAGCAAGTTTACTTTAAACAGCCTGAACAGGTATTCTAAAAAAGGGCTTTCCTTGTCTGCCATCAAATCTAACCTAAACTACAAAGGCCTTACGCTTTCTAATAACAGTAGCAGTTTAATGAATGCAAATACAGAACTGAACAGTCTGTTGCAATACAATAACGGGAACACATCTTATATTTATCCTTATAAGATTAAAGTGAAAGTTCCTAAATTCAAAGTGCCTGAAAATCGCAATTAATCTACTGCAATCAATTTATTGATTTAGTAACCGATATCCAGTAGTGGGTATATCGAATTTTCCACCAGGAACAGGATTCAGATTTATTTTAGTAGCCGTATAAATAATTTTCTGGGTGTACCCATCCCTTGCTTCGTATTCCAGAACAAAACCGGGTATGTCTTTAAACTGATATTCGAACTCTCTTACAGAAGGCACAATATTAGGAGCATAGTAAACAGAAAACGTACTGCCGTCTTTTAATTGTATAATGGCTTTCTTACAATCGTATCCCAGAATTGCTTTTCGTTCATCTGCAAACTGAATGGTTAAATCAGAGAACTTATCATTCTGTTTGGCCCATTGCTCCGCATTCATTTTGGTAAGAAACTTATTCGCTCCAATCTCCCTTAATATAGCTGCATCGCCGGTAGCTTTGCTGTATATTAAAGACTGAGAGAAAGAGGGGCTGATTAAATCGGAGCGGCTATGATTCCCTTTAATGTAAACCGTTTTAACACTCTGTTTCAATAAAGACAAAGCGTCTTTATCCAAGGCCTCTTCATTATTAATAGTAATAGCATACGTAACCGTACATTCAGCCACTACTCGTGTTTGAGCAAATGCGCTACTTATTGCACCACAGAAAAAAAGGATTAATAAGTAGCGCATACATTTATTTTTTATTGGTCTTGTTTTTCAGTTCCTGCACTTTCTTCTGACTTTCTACCATTTGTTCATAGCGTTCCTGCCATTTGCTCTTGGTTTTAGGTGCTTTTCTCTTTGCTTCAATCTTAGCCAGAATTTTATCGTGATCAATAATGTAATTCTGTATTACAAATTGCAACAACAAGGTAATTACGTTAGATACGGTATAATACCAGGTTAACGCCGAAGGAAGACTGTTAAATATAAACAGTAACATGAATGGGAAAATATAAGGCATGTACTTCAATGCAGGATTGTCCTGTGTTGGAGTCATACTCATATTATAGATAGAAATTAAAAAGCTTGTTAATACAGCTGTTATGGTAAATAAACTAACATGATTACCAAAAGCAGGAATACTAAAAGGAAGCGATGCAATGGAATCATAACTGGATAAATCTGCACTCCACAGGAAAGACTGTCCTCTCAATGCAATCTGAGAATTAAAGAAACTATACAATGCAAAGAAAATTGGAATCTGCAATAAAGCGGGAATACAACCGCCCAATGGATTCACCCCAGCCTCCCTGAATAGTTTCATTTGTTCCATGGCAAAACCTTGCTGGTCATCTCCCATTTTCTTTTTCAGCACATCCAGTTCAGGACGCAATGCCTTCATTTTGGCACCACTCAAATAACTGCTATAAGTTAAAGGAGCTGTTACCAAACGGATAAACAAAGTAAGCAAGAAAATTACCCATCCGTAATTCTTTACAAACGATGCAAAGAAATCGAATACCGGCATGATAATGTACTTGTTTATAGGCCTTACAAATGAATACATATCACGACCCAGATTGATAATCTTATCCATTTCCGGAGCCTGTTTGGAAAGTATTTCATATTCGTTAGGTCCTATATAAAAACGGAAAGGAATTTCAACAGTGGCAGCTGATGGCACTTTAACCTGCAGTGAACTGGTTGTATTGGCCAGATTTCTGGATGAATCCGTAGCACGGGCCCATTTAATACTTCCTGAATTGAATGAATTATCAGCAATCAATGTGCTATTGAAAAACTGCTGAACTACGGAAACCCACTGAGCTGGCTTTTCAAAAGTATGGTCGGTGTTAGATGAGATATAATCAAATTCATTGTCCTCAGAAAAACAGATATTAGAAACCTGACGCTCGTATTGAGAAGTCTTCTCCATTTGTTCTGTAGCAACGGTCCAGTTCAGATTTAGCTGCTGGTTGGTTAACAATTGTGCAGCCCCATTCATGCCCAATTTCCAGCCAATATTGTAACTATTGGGTGCAAGAGTAAAAGTATGAACAACAGACTGTCCGTTTACAGAAGCAAGCTTAAACTGCAGGGTTTGTGATCCATCCGCATTCTTTACAATTTCGCCTGGAGTAAAGTACAAATTCTCAATTCCTGCGGATTGTGCAGGGGCTGTATTTATTGCATAGGCAAGAGTATTGTTGTTCAATAACACTACCGGCTGATCCTGTGCATCCTTATATTGTTTCAGCACTACAGACTTAATCTGCGCACCCTTATTGGTAAGATTAACTTTAACTAATTCATTCTCAAGCGTAACTACTGTTTCCTGCCCAATAGCTGCATCTGTAAAACTACCTGCACTGGCTACTCTTACAGCAGAATCTCTTTTCAGGGAATCAACTTTTATAGCCACAGTATCCAGTAGCTTCATACGGGCAGCTGCTACTTTTGCCAAAGAGTCTTCCTCCCTCTTTTTCATTTCAATAATGGCATTCTGCTGCTGGCTGGTATACCAGAAATACAAAAACATCAGAATACCCAGCAACACAAACCCAATGACCGTATTTTTATCCGTCTTCATACAAACTTTTATTGAGCGGCAAAGGTAACGTTTGCCTAACAAAAAATGTCTTTTCTTTGTATTCTCAACCAGCCAACCACCACCAACCCCAAAAACCTGTGCCTGCCATAACCTTAATTAAAAGTTATGCAGGAAAATTACACCCCGAACAATCGGGAAAAAATGTTGTGGTGGCTTAGTACCGCCGAAACCGAATTGGTTAAAAATGCAGTAGTAGACCGCAACAGACATGCCATTATTGGCATGCTCATGCTGGGAACCTGGTGTTTTGCCACACTGGCCTGGACTTATTTTTTCAGTACGGTAATTTCTGAACTTTGGAAATCCGCATTGCTTGGCATTTTCATGGGAGGTATTATTTTATCAATTGACAGGGCATTGATTAAAGGAATTGGAAGGATTACGAAAAAAATCTGGCTGACTTTGGCATTCAGGGGAGCATTGGCCATTACAATAGGTTTATTTATGGCTCAGCCTGCCTTGCTATTTCTGTTCCAGAAAGAAGTTAAGCTGCAAGCATCGCTTGACAATGAGGAAAGAATGAATGAGAAGCAAAAAGCCATAGAAAAAAGGCTTAAAACCGAAAAAGAAAAGCTCATTAAGGAAAAGCAGGCTATAAGATCAGAGTTACAAACTTTATATGAGGAAGTAGTATCAACGCAAAACTCTTTTATACAGGAAACCGATGGCACAGGTGGATCGGGAAAGCTGGGGCTGAAAGCCATTGCTTTGGCCAAGAAAGAAAGAGCCGACAAGGCAGAAAAAGTATATCAGAATACGCTCATCAGGCTCTCTCCGCTGCAACAGCAGATAGACAGTAATTTGCAGAGAATGGACCAGAATACACAAGTGGAACTGGCCCGTTTTGAAAGTTTATTGAATAATGGCTTTATCACCCAAATTGAAGCCCTCAATCACCTGATTAAAAATAATGCTGCCGTAGCATACCGTTATTATTTACTGGTAGCTTTGCTGTTGCTGATAGAACTCATGCCCGTGATTGCTAAACTCCTTTTGCCAACGGGAACCTATCAGGTATATGCAAAAAAGATAGAGGAACAGGAAATTGCAGCAATTGAATCCACTTAATCGTATCTCATTAAAGTGTAATTGCCAATATTGCTAGTTGCCATTGCGTCTACCACCCGGATTACTTCCTTATAATCCACTTCTTTAGCTACTGCTATGCAGAAAGACTCGCGGTTAATAAGGGAAGCGTTTTTCTGGATAAAGCTTTGCAGGGAATCATAGGGTACGGAAATTTCGGATGAATATAAATTAATGATTACCCGTTCACTTAATAAAATGGCACCGTGCATTAAATCTTCATCTCCCGCTAAGGGTTGACTTTCTACAGGTGAGAGCACTGGCATGAAACTGAAACTGGAAGTTGCTTCCAAGTTGCCCTCCATCTGAAATACGACAGAAGGAAACAGTAAAATAAAAACAATCAGTGATTTTTTCATTTTCAGGATGTATTGGAAATCAACTGTACTAAGTTCCTACAGGAATGATTCCCAAAATGAGAAACTTCACCAATCCCCCTGTTTTTTTCATGAAACAAGGGGATTCCTTCATTAACACCTAAATAACAGCGTCTTTTTTATTTCCTGAGTTCAGAGAGCTTCTTTGCTCGTTGTATTTTTTTGCTGCGTCTA
>CALEST010000199.1 GCA_937907555.1 uncultured Sediminibacterium sp. | reverse complement strand
AAAGAAGCCCCTATCCGAGTATTATTACCGGAGATTTTAATGATGTACCTAACTCTTATACCTACTTTTCTATCAGAGGCAACAAAAAAGATGCTTTTTTAGAAAGAAGTTTTGGACTGGGAAGAAGCTTTATTTCTATTGCACCCACATTGCGCATCGACTATATTTTACCCGACCAGCAATTTGATGTGAAACAATTTGATATGGTAGACGAAGCGCTCAGCGATCATATCATGCTGGTGGCTGATATTCGTTTAAGAAAATAAAATAACTTTGCGGCATCATGTCGCTAAAAATATACAACTCACTTACCCGAAAAAAAGAAAGTTTTCAGCCCATCAACCCTCCCTATGTGGGAATGTATGTTTGTGGACCAACCGTAAGCGGAGAAAGCCATTTAGGTCATGCAAGACCCTTTATTACTTTTGATGTACTTTACAGATACCTCTTATTCCTGGGTTATAAAGTAAGATATGTAAGAAATATAACGGATGCCGGACATTTTGAAGAAGAGGGAAGAGCAGCGGAAGATAAAATAAGCAGCAAAGCCGTATTGGAAAAACTGGAGCCCATGGAACTGGTACAGAAATACACCAATATGTACCATTGGGCCATGAATCAATTCAATAACCTTCCTCCCAGTATTGAACCAACCGCAACCGGTCATATTGTTGAGCAAATTGAAATGATTAAAAAAATCATTGAAGATGGTTATGCCTATGTGGCTAATGGCTCCGTATATTTTGATGTAGAAAAATACAATACAGACTTTTCCGCTAAGGGCCAGCCTTATGGTATTTTAAGTGGCAGGGTGCTGGATGAGCAAATTGAAAGCACGAGGGAACTGGACAACCAGGACGAAAAAAGAAACAAATCCGATTTCGCTCTCTGGAAAAATGCGCCTCCAGAGCATATCATGCGTTGGCAAAGCCCATGGGGCGAAGGTTTCCCTGGCTGGCATATTGAATGTTCTGCTATGAGCACCAAATACCTGGGAAAAGAATTTGACATACACGGAGGGGGAATGGACCTTCAGTTTCCGCATCATGAATGTGAAATTGCACAAAGTACCGTTTGCAATCACCAGATGCCCGCCAGATACTGGATGCACAATAATATGATTACCATTAATGGAAAGAAAATGGGCAAGAGTTACAACAATGTAATCAAGCTCAGCGAACTTTTTAGTGGTACGCACCCTATACTGGAACAGGCTTATGCGCCCTCCACCGTTCGTTTTTTCATTCTGCAGTCTCAATACAGAAGCACATTAGATTTTAGCAATGAAGCACTGCAAGCAAGCGAAAAAGCACTCAGAAGACTGATGGATGCTTACGAATGGTTAATGGGTTTCAATGGCAATGGAGCTGAAGTGGCTGCAGACAAAGCGCTTGATGAGAAAGTAATAAAGCTGGTGAATGAATTCAACGAATTCATGAACGACGATATTAATACTGCCAAAGTAATTGCCAATATGTTTGAATTGGTGCCAGTTATTAATTCAATTAAAGACAAGCATATTGCTGAAAATGCTTTAAGCAGCAGTACTATCCATTTAGTAAAAAAACAAATGCAGGCATTTATCATTGATATTTTTGGCTTACAAACAAGTAAGGCCGATAACAATGACAAATTAGATGGCGTGTTGCAGCTTTTGATTAATATCCGCAAAGAAGCCAAGCAAAGAAAAGACTTTGTTACTTCTGATAAAATCAGAAACGAGCTTGCTCAGCTGGGCGTTCAGTTAAAAGACGAAAAAGACGGCGGTATGAGTTATACCATCCAGTAGATTATTCTCCCGGATGGTATACTTTTTCTTTGTTGTTCATTACATCTTCCTTATAAAAGAATACATCTTTAAATTTACCGTACACAAATCCTTCTGCCTGATCCTTAAAATGAGGTGACAAAGGATTATTGCTATGGCCTCCTGTTACAATGGTTTTGGCTTTTACTTTCTCTCCAAACTCAACAGCAGCTATAAAACTGTTTCCGGAAAACCCATAGCGCCCCTTGGAACTGTACATAGATCTGCTTTCAAATGCCGGTAAAGATCCCCAACGGGAAGAGCTTAACGGAACAGACAAACTGGGTTTGTTATCGTCATATACTTCTGAGAACTTCCCTGTTAGTCTTTGGTAACGATTAATAGCACCCCAACGAACCTGCCAACGTCCATATTTACCGGTCAATTCATTCAATACATCTCGTAGTTGCTCCATCATTATTTTCCCGTTTACCCCATTGGCAATGGCATTGAATCTGCCAACCCATTCTGTGCTTTCCTCCTGTGTTTTTGCCCTTGGCCACAAAGCATTTACTTTGGCTGCCCAATCAATCGCTAAAGTGGTAGCAACTGAACTGGTATCAGACTCTTTGTTCCAGGCTTTTAAAATGTCAATTGCGGGTTTAACCATCATTTTTAATGAATCGGTATTCGGAGTTCCGTCGAAAGCTTTAAACAAAGGGGGCAACAAAATATCAAAAGCTGCCAGATATCGATTGTAACCTATTTCAATTAATCCATCCAAGGTAATACTGTCTTTATTACTCAACAATCGCATGGCATTCAGGCCACGGGCATTTTGACCATCCGGCGCCATATAATATGGATAGTTGTTTTTATTCGGGCTGCTTTCACCGGCAAGTGCAAAGGGAGTTGCATTGCAATTCTGCATCCAGCCACTTGAAGGATTAATCAGATGAACAGTCTCTTCCAGCGGATGAACTCCCTGCCATTCCGTTGCAGAAGTAGATCCATCAACGGGTAAAGTATAGTCAAATCCCGGATTTCTTTTGGGCACAAAATTGCCATGCCAGTAAGCAATATTGCCTTTATTGTCTGCATACACCGTGTTGTTGGTAGTATTTGATAACCCACGCATTGCTTCTGTATATTCTTCCAGGTTTTCTGCCTTGGTTGTTTTCCAGCTTTGAATCAATGCTTTTAATGAACGGTTATATTCTTTTAAAGCCAGCCATTTATTGTTTCTCTTTGCTACAATGGGCCCATGATGTGTAAAATAGGCAGTAAAGGTTTTTGCCAGTCTTTCTCCGTTAACCGTATAATAAATAGTAATGGGTTTAGACTTTACCGGCAATAACTTTTTATCGAATTCATACATCCAGCCTTTAGGCGTCTTACTGATTTTCTCTTCGTACAAATCAGCCACATCGGTGTATCCGGAAGTGTGCATCCAGCCGAGGTTTTCATTAAAGCCCTGGTAAATAAAAAACTGTCCCCAGGTAGCAGCGCCATAGGCATTCAGCCCTTCTTCACTAACCATCTGCGCTTCTGATCTGAAATAAAAAGGAACATGCGGATTAATATACAACATGGCATTCCCGGATGCAGAACGCTTAGGAGCAATGGCAAATCCGTTGGAGCCTCTTTCTTCAATTTCTTTTATTGCATTAAA
>CALEST010000198.1 GCA_937907555.1 uncultured Sediminibacterium sp. | reverse complement strand
TAATAGGAGGAGGGCTTGCCGGGCTTGCGCTTTCTATTCAGTCTGCCAAAGCAGGATTCAAAGTGATTCTATTTGAAAAAGAGCAATATCCTTTTCATCGGGTTTGTGGCGAATACATCAGTTTAGAGAGCTGGGATTTTCTGGAGCGATTAGGACTTTCATTAACTGAATTAGACTTGCCTGTTATTCGCAACTTTTTGGTAACCGCACTTAATGGCCATTCGCTAAAGCAAGAGCTGGACCTGGGGGGATTTGGCATTAGCCGGTATTCACTGGATTCGGCTTTGTATACCCTTGCATTGCAGGCAGGGGTGCTGGTTGAGACCAGTGTTAAAGTAGAGGAAGTTAATTTTACAGACAATCAATTTATTATTCAGACAGCAAAAGGAACAATAGCGTCCAGCGTAGCAGTAGGCAGTTTTGGTAAGCGGAGTAACCTGGATATAAAGTGGAAGCGACCATTTATTCAAGGCAAACAAAAACAACTTGCCAATTTTATTGGGGTTAAATATCATATTCAACTGGATTGGCCAGGCGATTTAATTGCATTGCACAATTTTAAAGATGGGTATTGTGGTATTTCTGCTATTGAAGATGGTAAAATCTGTTTGTGTTATTTAACAACAGCCCGGAACCTGAAACAACATGGGACTATTGCAGCCATGGAGGCAAATATTTTAAAAGCGAATCCGCATCTTAAATTAATTTTAGAAAAAGCAGTTCATTTATATGAAGCACCTGTTACCATCGCACAGGTTTCATTTGAAAAAAAATCTCTGGTAGAAAATCATGTATTGATGGTAGGGGATGCCAGTGGTATGATTGCTCCGCTTTGTGGCAACGGTATGAGCATGGCTTTAAGAGGGTCTGTGCTTGCCTTTGAAGCTATTGAATTATTCTTGCGTAATAATATCAGTAGAGCAGCAATGGAGCAGCAATACCAGCAAACCTGGAATAAAGCCTTTGCTCAACGCTTAATGACAGGCAGGTGGGTGCAAGGTTTTTTTGGCAAGAGCTGGATGACCAATGCTTTTATTGCTTTGCTGAAACCCTTTCCCTTCCTTGTACGCGCCGTCATGAAGCAGACACATGGGGAGCGGTTTTAAACAGGCAATCTTTTATAAATCGTTTTATTCTTTTCGCCGGTTTTTAATATATGCTTTTCAAGCACAGCCTTATTCAAGTCTCTGCTCGCCGTTGCTGTTGAAATAGACTTGAAATATTGTAAATAGTCTTTTCTCGAAAATTCCTGAACATCTGTTGACAGAAAGATATGCATTCTATCTTCACTGGTCAAAGGTCCGGTTCTTTCTTTAAGTAATTCATCCAATGCATGGTTAATGCAGGTTAGCATGAATTCTATAAACAGGGTAGACTCGCCTTGCTTATCACTATTTGCCAAAGCTTTGTAATAGGCTTTCTGGTTTTTACTGATGATGGTTTCAAATGGCAGGAATTCGAAGACCGGAAAGGCTTTTAATAATAAAAGGGTTTGCCAGAGTCGGCCCATTCTGCCATTCCCATCCGTGAAAGGATGAATGAATTCCATTTCATAATGAAAAACACAGCTTTTAATGAGTACATGATCTTCGCTTGTTTTGAGATACTGGAAAAGGTTTTTCATCAAAAAAGGAATGTTTTTAGCAGGCGGAGCAAGATGAGCGAGTTGATTGCCTTTCACAATTCCTACTCCTGATTTTCTATATTGACCAGGATGGGGAACCAATCCCTGCATTAGTGTTTTATGCGCGGCTAAAAACGATTTTTCTGAAATGGGTTTTAATTGGTCTAAATATTGGTAAACTTCAATGGCATTGGAGACCTCTTTGATGTCTTTAATTGGCCCCAATACCCGCTTGTTTTCAATGATAGCGGTAACCTGTTCAATAGAAAGCGTATTCCCTTCAATAGCCAGTGATGCCTGTATGGTTCTTATTCTGTTTCTTTTCCATAATGCAGGTGCTTGTTAACCAGTAGAGAACCATTGATCTCTCCCAATTTGTGTGAAATGCCTGCAATTAATTGAACGATTTGCGCATTAATAGAGTAGGGCGGCTGCATTTGATAGTATCATTTGATACTATCAAATATACGTTTTCTGGAGAATCTCCGCCCATGATGAATAGGAATGAATTCAGTATTATAATACCGATTTATTGAAAACATTGTTTGATTTCTTGTAGATATCTAATATTTCAGTATTATAATTCTTAAATTAGTATAATTGAATTGAAAATTCCTTAAATTTGGCTAATATCAGAACTATAGTACCGATGAATTTATTTGAAATAGGAAAACTTATTCAAGAACGAAGATCAAGCCTCCGAATTAAGCAGGAAGATTTAGCAGAATTAGCTGGTATTACTGCTAAATCTGTTTATATGCTGGAAAGCGGGAAGGGTAATCCTTCTTATTCTACATTGGCGCAGATTTTAGCTGTTTTAGGCCTGGATATTACTGTACATATAAAAAAGATTATTGAATGAAGGGTGGGGTATATATCAATGATGAATTGGCGGGTACCCTTGAGAAAGATGCAACAGGGCGGTATTGTTTTCGATATGATGATACTTATTTTAAGGATTCAACAAAGCCTTCGATCAGCTTAACATTGCCCAAAAACAGACAGATTTATGAGTCTGATTATTTGTTTGCTTTTTTTCAGGGTTTATTATCTGAAGGAGTGAATAAAGATATTCAGTGCCGGTTACTTAAGATTGATGAAAATGATGATTTCTCGAGGTTGCTATTAACTGCGGGTAATGATACTATTGGAGCTGTTACTGTTAAAGCGTTATCGATATGAAATGTTGTGGGTGTTATAAGGAAGTAAAAGAAGGCTATTGCTTAGCATGTCGCAAACTAATGTTTGCAGGTGAGCGTGTGCCATCTATATTATTATTTGATCCTCCTACTAACGAAAACCTTGCCCATTATCAAGCTCATAGTAAAAGGCTTTCAATATCTGGTGTACAACTAAAATACTCACTTAAACTTGAAAATAAAGCATTGGTGCTTACTGAGACAAGGGGGCAGTATATTATCAAGCCTATTCCACCTGCCCAACAATTTGCACAAATTGACTCTATACCAGAGAATGAACATTTAACTATGCAAATAGCAGCACAGGTTTTTAAAATACCAACAGCCGCTAATGTGTTGATTTATTTCAAGGATGGTACACCCGCTTATTTGACCAAGCGATTCGATATACGACCTGGTGGTGGTAAATATCAACAGGAAGACTTTGCACAGATATTAGGACGAACATCGAAAACGCATGGAGATAATTTTAAGTACGAGGGGAGTTATGAAGACATAGGAAAATTAATTCAGCAATTTGTACCAGCTTCCATTCTTGCATCAGAACGATTATATAATCAGGTTGTATTCAATTATGTGTTTTCAAATGGAGATGCTCACCTGAAGAATTTTTCTCTGATCAGAAATGATGAGGGCGAGTACCAACTCAGTCCCGCGTATGATATATTAAGCACTGTCATTCACAGCCCCGGTGAATCTGATACCGCATTACAGTTATATGAGGGAGATTATGATTCTTCTTTTTATAGTACTTATGGTTATTATGGCCGTGCCAATTTTCTTGAGCTTGCCCAACGACTTTCTATACAGCAAAAAAGAGCAGAAAGGATTTTAGATAATTATGTACTGAATGCAGATAAGGTAAAACAAATGATTGCGAAGTCTTTCTTGCATCCTGAAGTGAAAACCATGTATGAGAAAAATTTTGAAGATAAATTTGAGCGGATTAGAGCTGTTGAGTAGTAATTATTTTTAATTCGCTGAAAATCTAAAATCATTTTTCACTTCTGGTGTATCAAAGACTTTATCAAAGATTGCTGATTTTTCATACAGTAAATTCTCAACATGTATTCTTTTTTCTGGTTTTAAATTGGTGATTTTTACTAATCCAAACCATGTAAAAAAGTAACGAAAAGTCCTGAGTTCGTAGCAACGATAATATTGTTCCAGGGGAGTAGTAAAGTATGAACCTTCAAATACAGTTAAGAAACCGGGAAACCCAGCAGCATATTTTTCTGCATAAAATTGAGCGGGTATTGGCTGGTTCCCATATAAATTTAGCATTAATACAGAATACTCCCATTCATATTGACCTATTCTGTATTCGGGATAATAATCGTTATGACTCCACTCAAATTTTTCGGTAAATGCATCAAAGAATTTTTTAAATATTTCTAAGCGGTTATTTTTTTCTAACAGTTTTGTTCCTACATTGGTTAATGTCATTTTACCGTGGACCTTTTTTACTAGACCGGCAAGTTGTGCTGTATTTTTGGCTGTCCTGATTTCTATGCTATCTTCTTCTTTCCTAAGTTTTCCATATCCCAATTCAATCAAATCATTTACTAAGTGTCTTTTGCTATATAGTTCTACTACTATTTTAACCGGTAAGGCTCCGGTTTTTGTTAATTTGAGATGTTTCTCTCTTTTGATGATATGCAGTAAATTTTCAGCGATTCTGAATAGTGGAATCTGATCTAGTGTTTCTGAAGAAATATTTTCAGCAAGAATTGATTCGTTAAAATAAAAAGGGAATTCATGTTTTTCTGTCATCACTTCTGAGTTGGGTGTTTTAGTAAAGATAGAAGAAGTTGAAAAAAGGAACCAACAAGATGCTGATTATAATGACATGCCTTTGGCTTAATTCTGCCTTCATGTTACTCTTCCTGGATATAGATGGTGTTATAGTTCCAGCCAAAAGTGGGAAACACCTGCCTTGCTAGATGATGGATTTCCAGCATTTAGTAGCAGAGCCATAGCTGCCCTTCAGCGTTTGATATCTGAGGGAGCTTCCTTGTTCTATAAAAGCGCATTTGATTCAGCCCAGTTCTTATATTGGCCTTACTGAGGAGTTGATTGGTAGGTTTCTGGAGGGGTAGGGGTGTTTGGGGCGATTAAAGCTGTTGCTTTATCATGGGTTGCTGAATCTGGAGAAAAGCGATGGGCAAATTATTCTTTTGACAAACAACTCGTCCCAAACTAATCACCCTCATCAATCTCATTCCCGTTATTCTTCGTTAATAATTGAACGGTTTGGTACCAATAGTAAAATGACGATTTGTCGGGCTGTTTTTTCAGTTTGTTTAGAAAGTTCCAATTTGGATCATCAATGATCAATTCTTTTATGTCTTGATCTTTAAAATAGACAATTGGGGTCAGGTCATTCATTAAAA
>CALEST010000197.1 GCA_937907555.1 uncultured Sediminibacterium sp. | reverse complement strand
TTTTTGAACTTTTTCGTTGGAGTATTTTCTTTCTTGATGTTCTATTTTTTTTACCATGCTTTTGGAATAGTGGAAGTCAGAGCGTTACGCGGAAGGATTGAAATGTGGACGGCACATGCGGAAACCTTTTTTAGTGGAAGTTTATTCAACAAATTATTCGGCTTTCAAAAGATAATAGCTGATCCTAAATTTGCTTATGAACCACTTGTTGGTCCGCTGGCAATGGAAGAAGCCCATAATAATACCTTTAGAACGATTATTTTCTTTGGAGTTGTTGGTTATTTCTTCTATAGCCTTTTTATTCGATGGCTGGTAATTCGGGTGTACCACTCTACCGAAGATTGGAATATCCGCTTTATACGTTTCTCATGTTTTACGTATTTATTACTATATATGATTACCAATGAACCTACATACTATGGCGGCTATTTGTATCCGATACTAATATGCATTTTGCCAATTTTTGTGCTAAATGGTAAAGATGAAATGAGCCGCAGGCTTGTTGGTAATTAGATTTAATAAATGAGAAAAGAACTTTTTCATCGCAAGGCAAGTGAAGCTATTTTGGCTGGAATATTCTTGCTAATGTTCTTTTCGGTTCGCATCACCAATATCCTTATAATACTTTATGTCATCAATTGGCTTGCAGGCACCTCCTTAAAGACATGGAATTGGCAAAAGAGAGATTGGCTGGTACTATTGATTATTTCACCGTGGCTACTTGAACTAGTGAGTGTCCTCTACAGTACTAATATGGTAATTGGCCTCCACCAGGTTGAGAAAAGGTTGGCTTTATTAGCTATTCCAATTGTAACCCTTCACTCTACGGGCAATGCCGTAAAAGATCGGGTAAAGGTATTTCGCATGGCAACAATATGTACCGTGCTGGTAACATTATACTGCGTTTTGGTTGCCACATACAATGGTGTAGTTCACTCAGCTAAAATGGCCTATTGGGAAGATTTTACGCAACCTATAATTTTCGCCCCCGTCTATTTATCTCTCATTATAAATATAGTGTCCATCTGGATTATTAGTAGATTAGTAAAAGAATGGATTACCCTACCACTGATTCAAAGGATTTTTTACCTGAGTTTGATCGCTTATTTTGGCATCATCACATTTCTGGTGGCATCCAAACTACATAGTGTGATTTTCGTCGCTATTTTAATCATCGGTGTAGTTTTGATTTACAGAAAACATGTGGTTAGCTGGAAAGCATCTCTATTTATTTTAGTCCTACTTTTCGTCATTGGGTTTTCTGTTTCCAAAAGCGAAATCAAGGAGCGCTTTGCGCACATTCACAATTTTACGGTTCCGAGCTTCAATGCCCCTGATATAGAGTTTAACGAACTTACACTAAGGCTTACAATTTTTGAATGCGCAATCTATATTATTGTGGAAAATCCAATCTTTGGCACAGGGGTCGGAGATGTGATGGCTGACTTAGAGTCTGTATATCGCAAGGTCGATTTCAAATTTGGCTACAACAACGCATACGACCCTCATAACCAGTATTTGCGCGTATGCCTTGGTACAGGTGTTATTGGCTTGTCCCTTTTTCTAATTTCACTGATTACGGTTCTTAGTAGGGCATTGAGGTCTGGGGATTGGCTAGTCGTAGGTTTTATGACCGTCTTCTGCACTTCATTCCTTTTCGAGTCGATACTTGAAAGGCACAATGGTATAATACCATATGCATTCTTTTATTCAGTACTTATTTTTGGCATTAACAATAGCATAAAGACAAATGCGAAACCAGAACTAATTAGATGACTTTGATGGAGAATTTGTTTAAAGTCACAAAATTCAGAGTTAATTATGCCACAGATACAATTTACAGTATATAAAAGTAGAATCGATATCCAAGCACTATGGGCAAATGAATAAGCTTATCCCCAAGTCGAATGTAGCTGGAGTACCCATTTCAAAATATGATCTGGCCGAAACGCTGCAGTTGTTTTGTAACTTTATTGACAATAAAGAGAAAAGGAGAGTCTGTGTTACACCTGTCAACAACATTGTTTGGGCAAATCAGAATAAGGAATTAATGACTCTCTATAACACGTCTGATATGAACTTGGCGGATGGCGTTCCGATTGTTTGGGCTTCGCGATTTCTCAAGGATCCTGTTCGTGGCAGGGTCACAGGTCTGGATGTGCTTCCGGAATTCAGCAAAATTGCGGCTGTTAGAGGATATACTTCGTTTTACATGGGCGCCAAAGATGGCGTTGCAGAATTATTGGCTAAAAATTTCTCTCTAATTTACCCTGGTTTAAAAATTGTTGGTTGCTACAGCCCACCATTCGCTAAGAAGTTCACTGACATTGAGAATGAAAAGATCATTTCATTGATCAACAAGACAAATCCTGATATTCTTTGG
>CALEST010000196.1 GCA_937907555.1 uncultured Sediminibacterium sp. | reverse complement strand
TAGTGAAAAAACATATTATGCAAATGCTATAAAGCCTTTGTATGAAAAACAGTTGATTAAAACCGGCTTTAACGGGGCCATATTAGTGGCCAAAAATGGAGAAGTAGTATTTGAAGACTATCGGGGAATGATCAATTTTGCTACTCAGGAACCCATTACCCCCTCCTCTACTTTTCATGTAGCATCCATTAGTAAGACTTTTACGGCCATGACGCTATTAAGGCTGATGGAGCAAGGCCGCGTTGAATTAGACGACCCGGTAGAGCAATACCTGCCCTCCTTCCCTTACAAAGGGATTACATTACAATTATTGCTCTCTCACCGTTCCGGACTGCCCAAATATGATCAGTTAATGGCGGGCACCCGTTCTTATACTACACGTAAAAAGAACCGTAGGGGTAAATGGGTAAAGCAAACCGTGTATGTGAAAGATCCGGTAAGTGTAACCGGTTTAAGTACCAACAATGATGTTTTGCGCTTTCTGGCTGCAACCCGCCCTGCTCCTGAATCCCAGCCCAACAGAAGGTACAGTTACAACAATACCAATTTTGCCTTACTGGCCCTGGTAATTGAAAAAATTACAGGTCAGACCTTTCCGCAATACATGAAAGACAGCGTTTTTACTCCCCTCGGAATGAAAGACACTTATGTCTTTAGTATGAAAGACACTGGTAACTATATCCCATCCTATACCCCAGGCAAAAAACCGTATCCTTTGGAAAAGCTGGATTGTGTTTACGGGGATAAGAATGTTTACAGCACGGTACGCGACCTCTTGGCTTGGGACAAAGCCTTGTACCAGGGTGAATTTGTTAGTATGGCAACACAGGAGCTGGCTTATGAGCCCTTAAGCAACGAAACCAGAGGGAAAAAGAACTATGGTTTAGGCTGGCATTTGTATGTGGATCCGCCCAATCCTACCATCGTTTACCATAATGGCTGGTGGCATGGTAATAACGCTGTATTCAGAAGAATTATCGGAGATACCGCAACCATCATTATTCTGGGCAATAAATTCAACAGTAATATCTGGCATGCCGGTAAAATGAGTTCCGTTTTTACGGATTCTGAGGTTCCGGATATGGAAGAGGAATAATAATTATGCCCATACCGCGTTTAATGTAGCACTAAAAGGCTAGAACCCTTATTTTTGCCAACCTTTAACAATTTAACTCTGACACAAAATTGCTTATGAACAATCTATTGTTTTATGCCGTTCCGGCGATGGGAGTCATCGGACTTCTTTACACCTTGATTAAATTTAACTGGGTTTCCAAGCAGGATGCTGGTAACGCCAGAATGAAGGAAATCAGCACTTATATTGCAGAGGGTGCTATGGCATTCTTGAAAGCTGAGTGGAAAATCTTGGCTTATTTCGTAGTAATCGTTGCTATTTTATTGGGTTTCATGGCTCAGTCTAATGAAGACAGCCACTGGAGCATTGCCATTTCTTTCTTTATTGGTGCGGTTTTCAGTGCAACTGCAGGTTACATTGGGATGAAAGTAGCTACCAAGGCGAACGTTCGTACTGCTGAAGCTGCGAAGACTAGTTTGAGTAAGGCATTGAATGTTTCCTTTACAGGGGGAGCTGTGATGGGCTTAGGCGTATCCGGTTTGGCTGTATTGGGATTGGGGGGTTTATTCCTTGTTTTAAAGCAATATTTTTCACCTGACGGAGATACTGCTGGTATGTTAAAGACCATTGAAGTATTAACCGGATTTTCATTGGGTGCAGAGAGCATCGCTTTGTTTGCCCGTGTGGGTGGTGGTATTTATACCAAAGCTGCCGACGTAGGTGCTGACTTAGTGGGTAAAGTAGAAGCAGGTATTCCTGAAGATGATCCCCGTAACCCTGCTACCATTGCAGATAACGTGGGTGATAACGTAGGTGACGTTGCCGGTATGGGTGCAGACCTTTTCGGTTCTTATGTTGCTACCGTTTTGGCTACCATGGTATTGGGTAATGAAGTAACTGGTGCTAATGGTACCAGATTGGAAGACGCATTCGGAGGATTGTCTCCAATTTTATTGCCAATGCTGATTGCCGGTATCGGAATTTTATTATCAATCGTAGGTACCCTATTCGTAAGAATTGGTGAAACTGCTGGTTTAAATACGGCTGTTGTACAGAAAGCATTGAACATGGGTAACTATGGTTCTATGATTTTAACAGCGATTGTATGTTATTTTTTAGTAGGATATGTATTGCCTGAAACCATGACTTTAAGAGGTGCTGAATTCACCAGAAACGGAGTATATGGTGCAATTGTTGTGGGTTTGGTAGTAGGTACTTTAATGAGTATCATTACTGAGTACTATACAGCAATGGGCAAGCGTCCTGTATTAAGTATTATTCGTCAGTCTGCTACAGGGCACGCTACCAATATCATTGGTGGTTTGGCTATTGGTATGGAAAGTACTTTCTTACCAATCATTGTATTGGCTGGAGGAATTTACGGTTCATTCCTTTGTGCAGGTTTATACGGTGTGGCAATTGCTGCTGCAGGTATGATGGCAACTACAGGTATGCAATTGGCGATTGATGCATTTGGTCCAATTGCGGACAATGCAGGTGGTATTGCTGAAATGAGTGAGTTACCTGGTGAAGTGCGTGAGAAAACAGATATTTTAGATGCGGTGGGGAACACAACTGCTGCAAGTGGTAAAGGTTTCGCTATTGCTTCTGCCGCTTTAACTGCATTGGCTTTGTTTGCTGCTTTCGTTGGTGTGGCTATGCCAGACAATCAACATATTGATATTTATAAAGCCGATGTATTGGCTGCTTTATTTATCGGAGGTATGATTCCATTTATCTTCTCCTCTCTGGCTATCAGAGCAGTAGGTGAAGCGGCAATGGCCATGGTGGAAGAAGTACGTCGTCAGTTCAGAACCATTCCTGGTATCATGGAAGGTACTGGTAAGCCTGAATACGATAAGTGTGTGGCTATTTCTACTGAAGCTTCTTTAAAGAAAATGATGATGCCAGGTGCTATCACTATTATTTCTCCATTGTTGATTGGGTTCTTATTAGGACCTGAAGCATTGGGTGGATTCTTAGCGGGTGCTACCGTGAGCGGTGTATTGATGGGTATTTTCCAGAACAATGCAGGTGGTGCATGGGACAATGCTAAGAAGTCTTTCGAGAAAGGAGTAGAAATTAATGGTGAAATGTATTACAAGAAATCAGAGCCACACAAGGCTTCTGTTACCGGTGATACGGTTGGTGATCCATTTAAAGATACATCTGGTCCTTCAATGAATATCCTTATCAAATTAATGTCTATCGTTTCTTTGGTAATTGCTCCTACATTGGCACATATGCATCCAACTTCAAATGCTGCTGAAACCAAAGTAGAGAAGAAAATTGAAATCAGTATCGGCGGCCAGGAATCAGGAATGAATGTAACTGTTAGTGGCGAAAAAGATGGTTTGAAAGACCTGATTGAAGCCTTAAAAACAGACGGTGTGGTAAGCAATCCTGAGAATGTAGATATTCAAATTAAAGATGGTAAGTTAATCATCAATGGTACTGCACAATCAGATGATGTTTATAAAAAGTACGAGAAGTTTTATATGAGCATCGGAGAAAAAGGCATTGAAATAAAAGCCTCAGAAACCAAGAAATAATTGAACAACTGAACATGAAAAAACCCCGAAATTTTCGGGGTTTTTTTTATGTAAGCAAGCAATCGAAAAACTACCATTTGTCTACTTCTTCAGTAGCTGTGTCATTTACTACAGGAGCTTCATTTGCAGGAGCTTCTACAGTTGGAGTGTAAGCTGGTGCTGGTTCAGCAACCGGAGCATCATTCACTTCTGCATGTTCTGGTGCATAGTTTTCACCTTCACCCTCTCCTTCCGGATACTCGTGGTTAAAAGCATCAAAATCAAAATCAGGCATTAGATCTGTTTTAACAAAATCTACTGCTTCTCCCAGTGCTTTAATAAATTTATTAAAGTCTTCTTTGTACAGAAAAATTTTGTGACGGTCATAACCATTGTTGTCAAAGCGTTTGCGACTCTCTGTAATGGTTAAGAAATAATCGTTGCCACGTGTTGCCCTTACATCAAAAAAGTAAGTTCTTCTCTTTCCTGCACGGATGCGAGTGCTGTACACACTCTCCATTTTTTTGTCATTGTTCTCGTACGCCACAGTTATTAGTGTTTGGTTAACAGTTTGTTAATGGTTAAAAATAGGAGTTGTTTTGGAATTACCAAAAATTTCATACAAATAATCAACAAAAATGCTAAACACTACTTAGTGTTGCAACGCTAAATTTCAGGATTCTGGTGTGCAGCAGTCTCCAGCTGCATTCTGTACAATTCGGCATAATAACCGTTCAGTTGCATTAATTGGTCATGAGTACCTTTTTCTGCCATTTTTCCCTCTTCCAAAACAATAATCTGATCGAAATGGAAACCGGAAAAAATGCGATGCGTAATAATGATTGCTGTTTTGTCCTGTAAGTAGTTGTATAAATGACCAATAATATGTTTTTCTGTTTTGGCATCCACAGCACTTAAACAATCGTCGAACACAATAATTTCCGGGTTTTTAATCAATGCACGTGCTATAGAAATTCTTTGCTTTTGTCCTCCGCTCAGTGTAACGCCTCTTTCCCCAATCATGGTTTCATACCCGTTTTCAAATCCCATGATTTCATTGTGAATGCTGGCGCTTTTGGCAGCTTCTTCTACCCTTTCTATGGGTGTGTCGGGTGCTACCCCAAACCGGATATTATTGGCTACCGTATCGCTGAACAGAAAAATATCCTGCTGCACATAACTGATGTTTTGGCGAAGCTTTTGTAAGCCGTACATATGCAGCGGTTTTGATCCCACCGTAATACTGCCCTTATCGGGTTCATAAAAACGCAATAGCAATTGCGCCAGGGTAGATTTACCGCTACCTGTTTTTCCCAATACCAGAATTTTCTCTCCGCGATTGATCTGTAAACTCAGGTTCTGTATGGCTTTAATGCCAGTGTCCGGATAAGTGAAATCTACTTGCTTAAATTCAATGGTACCTGTTACCATTTCATCTGGTAATACTGTAGGATGATCTTGAATGGCTGGCTCCAGTTGTAAAAATTCATTCAGTCTTTTTTGCGAGGCAGCTGCGCGTTGAATCATACTGGCCGTCCAACCAATGGCACTTACCGGGAAAGTCAGCATGTTGATGTAGATAACAAATTCAACAATAATGCCCACTTTAGATGGATCCTGCATGGCCTGCATTCCTCCCAGATAAATGGTAATTAAAGTGCTGATGCCGATCATTAAAGCCATACTGGGGAAATACAAGGCTTCTACTTTGGCTAACCCTATGGCATTCTGTTTGTATTTTTCACTGTTCTGATTAAAAAATCCGAACATGGCTTTTTCCTGTACAAATGATTTAATTACGCGAATGCCAGAATAAGATTCCTGTGCATTGGTAGTTAAATTGGAAAGGTCTTCCTGAATGGATTCACTTTTTTTGTTAATAATGCTATTGACTTTGTAAATGGTAATGGCCAATAACGGCAAGGGGGCCAATACCATTAATGTAAGATTCACGTCCTTGCTTAGCATGTTTACCAGACAAAATCCAATCAGTGTAATTAGGTTAATTAAATACATTACGGCAGGGCCCGTGTACATCCTTACCCTGCTTACATCTTCGGCAATTCTGTTCATTAAATCGCCCGTGCTGTTTTGTTTGTAAAATGCCGTGTGTAATCGCTGGTATTGCTGATAAACTTCATTTTTCTGATCAAATTCTATATGACGGCTCATTACTATAATAGTCTGACGCATGAAGA
>CALEST010000195.1 GCA_937907555.1 uncultured Sediminibacterium sp. | reverse complement strand
CACCTTTTTCATCAGTTACTTTACCGGTAACTGTTCGAGCAGTTTGAGCGTATGCATTAGCTATAAATAGCATAGCACACGTCAAAAAAACGGCTAGTTTTCTCATGCGAATTTAGTTTTAGTTTAAGATTTGTTAAATTTAGGCAGTTTTTACATACTAAACGCTGCAACAAAAATCAAGTTTTTATCCGTTCACACAAGAAATATGCCTTTTATCCCTGTATTTAAGTAGTAACTATTGGTTTATAACGATTTTGTTTAATAGCAGAAGCTATAAAAAAAGCCTGGCAAAATTGCCAGGCTTTTTATCGTAAGTATATAGCTTATATACTAAGGATTGTGCAACAGTAAAGTAGCGCCCAAAGTCTGTCCTGCAGGAATACCAGGTCTTCCCGGAGCAAAGCCTCGTGCAACCACACTGTAGTTTTTCCCTTCTCTGAAATTGATGGTGGCTGTTAACACAGAAGTGGTTCCGGAAAGAACGGTTACTGCATATGTTCCCGCAGGTATATTGGTAAATGCAGACAATGCAGTTTCATTGGGTGTAGCCGCAGCACCTATATAAGGTACATTGGTTAATGAAATAGTACCAGAAGCAGTTAAACCAAACTGATCCAAGGTTCTTACCAGATTCACATTCACCGGACCTGCATTGGGAGAAAAATGCAGGAAGCGGATATTACTGGTTCCTGCCGCAGCAGCTTTCATGTCATTGTTCAATGCAATCATTCTAGCTGATCCCCCGGCAGTCAAGGTATCAAACGCAAAGAAAGAAGTATAGGATAATCTTTCTACATTGATATTTCTGGATGCATAGTTGGAAGTGCCTGATGAAGTTCTTACTCCAACGGTTACAGCACCTGGTGTTACACCCACATAGGTTCCAAGTAAACTTCCACCTACACCTAATGCCACATTGGAGCCACCCAGTGCCAGTTGATTTCCGTTAATAAAAACAGAGGAAGAAGTTCCTGCAAGTAAAGCAAAATTATGAACTGCTACATAGGCTTGCGGAGTTGGGTCTGCTTCAGGAACCGGCAATTCTTTTTTACAGGAACTACCCAGTGCCATGATCCCCAATAGCATGCCGTAAAAACCTGATTTATTCAAAAATGTATGTTTCATGCTTAATTAAGTTTAAAGATTAGTAACCTGGGTTTTGAACAATGATTGGATTCTGAGTTACTTCTCCAACCGGAATTGGCCAGATAAAACGGAAGTCGCTGTAAGGAATGGCAGGTTGAGCTGCATTCACAGCCAATCCAAATCCATACTGACCCATACCTGTTGTACCGTTTGGAATTTTAGCAGGAATACCTACAGGTCTTAAATTCGCAATAGGATCTCTGGCAGTTCTGTGAATATCTGCCCAGCGCTTTCCTTCAGCAAGCAATTCAATTCTGCGCTCCAGTAAAATGGCCCCAATTTCTTCCTCATCATTTGCAAAACTGGAAACTGTATACTGCGTAGTTGCAGGAGCTACACTGGCACGGTTACGTACCATATTTAACAAATCAACTGCACGTTGTGAAACAGTACCCACAGACAAACGCGCTTCTGCTTCAGCCTGCATCAACAAAACTTCTGCCCAGCGAATAATTGGATTGTTATCTCCTCTTCCTACGTAGTCTGTGTACTTGGTAGTCATGATAGCCTGACCAGTTGCAACAGAAGTACCGTTATTGGTTGAGCCTTGTCTGTATAAAGTGGTTCTTCTTAAATCATTGGCCAGCCAGCGGGTATTGTTCCAGATAATGGGTGAAACACTCACCAATCCTCTACCTGCCAGATCGCTTGAACCATACTGAGATGCCAATGCGCCGTTTACAGAACCATTGTCCAATGGATCATTTTTTACAGTGAAAATATTTTCAGCTGTAATGCTGTTACCCCCTGGCAAACCAAAAGAACCGGCTGGGGTAGCAGTCAATGCATATCCACCCACCAAACTGGTTGCAGCACTAGGCGTTAATGGGTTGATGGAAGCTGGTATTAATTTGTTACCCTCAAATCTTACACTATCCCACTGACCCATATGCATTCTTACGCGCATCTTTAAGGCAATAGCCGCACCACGGGTTGCTCTCAATGGCCCAAGTGTTTGTGTTACCGGTAAATTGGCTTCTGCAAAATTCAAATCGGCAATAATTTGCTGGTAATCAAAAGCAACAGTAGGTCTGGGTTCTGTTTTCAAACGATCCAATGCTGCAGATCCTGCAACCGGATAATCCCTGTAAGGAATTCCCAACTGAGACCCATTGCCATCCAGAAATGGACGCGCGAAATGGGTAACCATTTCATGATGTCCCAACGCTCTCAGAAAACGACATTCTGCTTCGAACTGAGTTGCCAATGCCGGAGTAATAATATTGGAGCCACCTGCTCTTCTAAAGCCATCAATTGCAATATTGGCTTTATTGATCATATTGTAGGTATTGTCCCAGAAAGCAACGTTATTGGCAGATGTAGGGTTATAGGTTCCCTGATAGGTAATCTGATAGAAGGCAGCAACGTTAATCATGTCTTCACCACGACAGTCTCCCTGCTGAACATTGGCAGCTCCAAAAGGATAGCCGCGCCCGGCTAGTGAAGGACCTCCGGTTTGTGCAGCGTCATAAACTCCATTTAAAGCAAGGGTAGCCCTTTCAGGTGTTGTAAAAATGCTTTCATCCGTAAAAGCATTGTAAGGCGCTTCATTTAAAACTTTCTCACAACCCACGCTGCCAATTGCAAGGGCGGAAAGGAATGTAGCTGTTATTAATTTATTCAATCTCATTGTATAAGTTTTAAGTGATCAGGTTTTATTAGAATCCAACATTAATGCCGGTAGAAAAAATTCGTAACTGTGGAGTTACTGCATTATCCTGACCAGCCTGTGAAGCATTTTCAGGATCTAAACCAGTGTACTTGGTCCATACAAACAAGTTTTGACCCTGTACAAAAAACTTCAAAGATTTAATGTAACCGTTGGTTTTTTCACTCAATTGCTGGCTGTTCAATGTGTAACTGAATACCAGATTTTGTAGACGAATAAAATCACCGGGCTCTACAAATCTTGAAATGGCCAATCCATTCTGGTTAATGGCATTACCCTGTCCCTGTACTGCGCGAGGCACATTGGTAACCTGACCAGGAGTGGTCCAGCGATCCAGAATTTCTTTTCCATTGTTGTGGAAGTTCTGGCTTAACAATGCTTCCTGACGGGTAATATTCATAATTTTATTACCACCAGAAT
>CALEST010000194.1 GCA_937907555.1 uncultured Sediminibacterium sp. | reverse complement strand
TTCATAAAGCCCTCAAATGATTAAAAATGAACCATTTATATTAAATTGTTCTTTAATTGATGCTACATGCGGTATTTCATTCTTTTGATTGGACTTTTGGCGGGGTCAGCTACATTAAACGCGCAATTTCCTTATGTTCAGAAATTCAACTATCCTGCGCAGCTACCTACACAGGTTATTTATGATATGCTGGCAGACAACAGGGGATATATCTGGCTGGCAACCGATAAAGGATTATTCAAGTTCAACGGAAGATTATTTGTTAAAATACCTTTTGATATAACTAGTATGCAGTCTGTTAGCTATTTGCAACAGGATGATCAGGGCACAATATGGTGTATGAATTTTTATAAGGAATTGTTTTCTCTGCGGAATGATACACTTAGGAATTACCAGTTTAAGGATAAACGAATTAAGAATGAATCGGTTATTGTTAATTATACAGCCACCAAAGATCATATCTGGTTTGCTTCTCTGGAAAACTTGTATCAGATAAATAAGCATACAGGAGAAACAATTGAACGCATTTATTCTCCTGAGTATCTCGGTATCACTTCATTAATAAGAAATGGTGAGGAAGTGGTAGCTTATGGCGCCAAAGGATGGATATTTACTTATCCTTCCAGAAAACCAGCCTGGACCAAAACATCATTTATGTATAATGATACACGGATGATGTCTTCGGGAAAGTATATATACGGAACGCAGATTGGGAAATCAAGACTGCCGGCATTTACTGTAAAAAACGGGATACTTAAACTTACGAAACCATTTGAGGTTCCGGACAATGTACTTGTATTTCATTTTGCTTCTACTTCAGCATCCGAACAATGGATTTGTACACAGACCGGAGCGTATTTGTGGAATGTGGAAACCGGGAAAACCAATTTGATTTTCCCCAATCAGAGTATTACTGATATAGTGAAAGATTATCAGGGAAATTACTGGGTCAGCACATTGGACAATGGGTTATTTGTTTGCCCGTCATTAAATAACAAACTGTATACCATTAATGATGGTAATGGATTTGATAATATTTCAAGAGTAACGACTATTAATAATGATACAATTGTAACAGGAAATACTAAGGGGATGCTTACTGCATTTAGTTTGTCAAAAGAAAACAGAATGCATTATGAGCTACCTATTTCAACTGAAATCCAGTTTATAAATTATGACGTTAATGATAAAGTAGTTTTTTCAAACAGAGGCATTATCAACTTTCGCTCAAGTAAACCCATAAAGGAATCAGATTATGGCAAGAGTGTTTTCAGAGACCAGAATAAAAATCTGATTGTTGCTTCTTACAACAGAACCTATGTATTGAATAATCCTTTGGGTCCGAATTCTAATGCCACGCCAGATACAACAGGGATTCCCTTGTATAGTCATTACATGAAGGAAAACATTTTCAGAAAGGGACTGCGTATTCCGGTTTTCAGAAATGCCAGAAGTAGTAAAACACTCCTATCTAAAACCGGTAAATATTTCTGGATTGCATATTATGATGATTTATATAGATACTGTTTCAGTGACAGCACATTTGTTGTAAGAAAAAAGAATGATCAGAAAATAGTTGCCAGAACTTTATTTGAAACCAGTGATTTGTTGCTATTGGCGGGAACTTCCAATGAAGGACTCTATGTGATAAAAAATGACAAGATTATTCAGCGGTTTTACACCGGAAATGGCTTAAAAAGCAATAATATAAAATCAATTGCTGAAAGAGATGGTAAAATTTGGGTAAATACTGATGAAACTCTGCAGATTATTGATCTAAAAACAGGTTCTATTACCAACCTTCTGGATGAATATGGTCTGGCTGGACTGACAGTGAATGATTTTGCACTCCATCCCAAGAAACTGATTCTGGCTACCACAGTTGGTTTAGTAGTAAACGACTACAGAGGCAAGCCTGTAAACGAGTCCATTTTTTTCCCGGTATTGAAAGCGTTATCCAATGGAACTGAACTTGAAAACAATCAGGTACTTGCAGCAGACCAAAATAATATCAGCTTTAATTTCGATGCCGTTCAGTATAAAATTCCAACTAATCTGCTGTATCGATATAAGTTATTAGGGATTGATACGAGTTGGAAAATATTGAGTTATAATATTGGCAATCTCAATTTTTATCAATTACCTCCTGGGCGATATGAGTTTAAAATACAGGCATATGATAAAAATGGAATTTATGAAAGTCAGTTAAAAAGTTTTCAGTTTACCATTCTTCATCCATTCTGGCAGCGTTGGTGGTTTATATTACTGGTGTTGATATTAACAGGGTTTCTCATTTACCTTTTTTTCAAAGTCTGGTCCAAGCGGTTAATATTGAGACAAGGACTCAAGGAAAGATTATTTAAAAGCCAGCTGGTGGCAATACGATCTCAGATGAATCCACATTTCATTTACAATGTACTCAATACGGTGCAAGGCCTCCTGTATGATAATCGCAAGGCAGAAGTAGGAAATTTGCTGGCTAATTTCAGTGACCTGATGCGTAAAACCTTACAGTCCAGCGACCGGCAACACCATTCATTGAAGGAAGAAATAGAAAATTTATCCTTGTATCTTGAACTGGAAAAAGCAAGATTCGATAAAAATTTTGAGTATAAAATTGAGCTTAGCTTACAAGATGATCCTGCAGATTTAATTATTCCATCCATGCTTTTACAGCCCTTTGCTGAAAATGCAGTTAAGCACGGACTCATGCATAAATCCGGATATAAGGAGCTGATACTTCAATTCAATCAGTCAAAATTGGGTCTTGACGTGTATATAATTGATAATGGAATTGGAAGAAAACAATCTGCTCTGATTAATCAAAGAAATAAAAGCAAGCCACAAAGCTTTGCAACCAAAGCTATTTCTGAAAGAATCGAGTTGTTTAACAGACTTTATAAACAAAAAATTCTGCATGACGTAACAGATCAGTTTGATGAACATAATTATCCATCTGGTACAGTAATACATATATTTATACCCAGATATGAAGTAGACAAAGTTGATTTATAAAAGGCTTTTCTAATACACATGGTATTGTTTAACTTCGGAATATATGAATCCAATAAAAGCGATTATTGTAGATGACGAACCCAATGCCCGTAAAGCATTGAGAGGAATGCTGAATGAGCATTTTGAAGAAGTGCTGGTTTTGGCAGATTGCGGTAATGTGCCGGAGGCAGTTAAGATGATCAATCGATTTAAACCCGATTTAATATTCCTCGACATTGATATGCCTGGTTACAGCGGGTTTGAACTTTTGGATTTTTTTGATGAACAACAGATATGGTTTAAGATCATTTTTGTTACTGCATACAGTGAGTATTCTTTAAGAGCTTTTGAAAGCTCTGCGGTTGATTATATTTTGAAGCCGGTTAGGCTGGAACATATGAAGAGGGCATTGCGTAAAGTAAATTTCAATCTTCCAAGTCCGGTACAATACAAGGTTCTAAGAGAAAATTTCAATTTGCAAAACGAGCGAAAAGTAGTGTTGCAAACTTCTGAAACTATTTATGTAGTAAATCAGGACGATATTATTTTTATACAGGCAGAAGGTAGTTATACAAAAATCGTAACTGTTTCTCACGGTAATTTAACAATCACAAAAAAACTGGCTGAGTTTGAGTACCTGGAGACGGAAGCTCCCTTTTTCAGAGCGCACAGAAGTTATCTGGTAAACCTGAACCATATTAAAAGAATAGATAAGCGTGATTTCCTTTTGATAATGAGCAATGAATCCCAGGTTCAGCTGGCCCAGGATAAAAAAGCATTGCTGATTGAGCGGTTTACTGCCTAGTTTCTATTATCCATTCAATTGTACCATGTTTAAATTGCATGGGAATTCCTCCGGAAACATTTAGTTGCCCTTGTTGGTCAACTTCTAGTATGGTATACCAAGCAGAACTATTTCCGGTTTTCAACTTTACCATTTCCCCCTTTTTGTATAATACCTGGTTATAATCCTTAATTATTTCAGCATAGCCGTCTGAAAGCATAAGCTGATTGAATCTTTTTTCTAGGCAATGGCAAAGCATTTTCGCCAAATCAACTGCATTGTATTGCCTCCCGGTAATCTGTCTTAAGGAGACAGCCCGCGAGGTAGTTCCCGGAAATTGAGTTTGATTGATATTAATCCCGATGCCTGCAATCGCGTGCGTCCAAATCCCCCCGCTAATTTGGTTTTCTATCAATATGCCTCCTGCCTTTCTGTCACCCCAATACAGATCATTGGGCCATTTTATGGTCAGATCCTGCTGAATATAGGCAGATAAAAAATCATGGGTTGCCAGTGCAATAGCAGCACTTAGCGCAAATTGATCTCCCATATTAAGCGACGAAGTGTTAAGAACAACGGATAGTAGCAGGTTTTTACCAGCTTCCGATTCCCATTTTTTCCCCATTTGCCCCTTACCCGATGTCTGCAAATCGGCAAAAAAAGCGGCTCCGTGTTCAGCCAATTTTGCCTGAACTTGTTCCATGGCATAAATGTTGGTACTGTTTATCTCGGAAAGGTGGATAAACGGTATTCCAATCACAGTTTTAACACCTGAACCTGCCAAAGAATTACTATTTTTGACGAAGTTAACATGAAATTTTTTTAATAAAATACTGAAGCTATTTGGAACCTCTTTCACTATTGAAATCCCGCGAGAAAAAAACAGTTACCAGACTGACTAAAAATTCTAAGCTTTTTAAGACCATCATCCAGGCTATTTTGGATAAAAAAGGCGAAAACATTATCAGTTTAGACCTCAGAAAAATACCGGAAGCCTCGGCAGACTTTTTTATTGTCTGTGAAGCAAGCAGCACCACTCAGATAAAGGCAATTGCCGATTATGTGGAAGACCAGGCTAAAAAACTTTGTGGCGAAGTTCCCTATCGCCATGAGGGCAAACAAGCTGCGCAGTGGGTATTGATTGATTATATCAATGTAGTGGTGCATGTGATGCACCCCGAAGCCAGAAACTTTTATAAATTAGAAGAAATGTGGAGCGATGCCGCTTCGCAAATGCATGAGTCCTGATCTTAACAAACTTTTAAATGGGCTCAATCATTATTATATATCACGAAAGAAGCTATGTCACAAAATAACCCGTTACCAAAAATAAGTCCTGATAAGGGAGATGGTCAAAAGAAAGGGCCTAAGTTTACGATCTACTGGATTTATGCCATTATCGCTATCATACTGCTTTCTATGCAGTTCATGCGTATGTCTCCCGATCTGGCTTTAACCAGTCAACAGGAATTTATTGATCAAATGTTGATTCCTGGGGATGTACAGAAAATTGACATTGTAAAAAACAAAGAGAAAGTCAGGGTATACATTAAATCTGACCGGTTATCCAAAGATTTTTATGTTACCAAATTCAAGAAGGATTTAAGTAAAGAGAAGGCCAAAGTTCAGAACGTGCCTTTGTTTGAGTTTGAATTAACAGGGGATGTTAAGAATTTCAAGGATGATTTGAAAGAGGTATATGTTTCTCATCCTGAACTGACCAGGGTTCCGGAGAAAGCAGTTTCAGATCCGGAATGGTTCGGTCCCATTTTCAATACCATGCTATCACTATTGTTCATTATTGGTGCCTGGGTACTATTAATGCGAAAAATGGGAGGAGGTGGTCCTGGTGGTGGCGGACCAGGCGGCATTTTTAATATCGGGAAGTCTAAAGCAACCTTATTTGATAAGGGGGCCAAAGTAAATATCACATTTGCAGATGTTGCGGGATTGGATGAGGCCAAAGTAGAAGTGATGGAGATTGTAGACTTTTTGAAACAACCCAAAAAATATACTTCATTGGGGGGCAAGATTCCGAAGGGAGCATTGCTGGTTGGTCCTCCGGGAACAGGTAAAACCTTATTGGCCAAAGCAATGGCCGGTGAAGCCCAGGTACATTTTTTCAGCCTGAGCGGATCTGATTTCGTTGAAATGTTTGTAGGGGTTGGTGCCTCAAGAGTTAGAGATTTATTTAAACAGGCAAGGGAAAAAGCGCCTTGTATTATATTCATTGATGAGATTGATGCCATTGGTAGAGCAAGAGGACGAAATGCCATCATGAGTAATGACGAAAGAGAAAACACGCTGAATCAGTTATTGGTGGAAATGGATGGATTCGGTGGCGATACCGGAATTATTATTCTGGCAGCAACCAACCGTCCGGATGTACTGGACAGTGCCTTGTTAAGACCTGGACGTTTCGACAGACAGATATCTATTGACAAGCCAGATGTAAAGGGCCGTGAAGCCATTTTAAAAGTACACTTAGGGCCCATCAAGGTTTCTGAAACATTAGACCTGCATAAGCTGGCTGAACAAACACCTGGTTTTGCGGGTGCGGATATTGCCAATGTGTGTAATGAAGCGGCTTTAATTGCAGCCCGTAAGGGTAAAGAAGCAGTTGATATGAGCGATTTTCAGGATGCTATTGACAGAGTAATTGGAGGTCTTGAAAAAAAGAACAAGATTATAGCTCCACATGAAAAATCAATCATCGCCTACCATGAAGCGGGCCACGCAGTTTGTGGATGGTTCCTGGAACATGCTTATCCCTTGTTAAAAGTAACCATCGTACCAAGAGGTACTGCAGCACTGGGCTATGCACAGTATACCCCAACTGAACAATACTTATACAATACCGATCAGTTGATGGATCAGATCTGCATGACATTGGGAGGAAGAGCTGCAGAAGAAATCTTCTTCGGAAAAATTTCAACTGGTGCGGCCAATGACTTACAGCAAATCACCAGAATAGCCTACAGTATGGTTACTGCTTATGGTATGAATAAAAAAGTGGGAAATGTAAGTTTCTATGATCCTTCTCAGGAGAATACATTTACTAAGCCATACAGTGAAGAAACAGGAAAAATAATTGATGAAGAGGTAAGAGGGATTATCGATCAGGCTTACCAGAGAACCTTAGATCTTCTGAGAGAACGCAGAACTGAAGTAGAGCGTTTGGCTAAAGAATTACTGGAGAAAGAAGTGTTGCATAAGAGTGATGTTGAGACCTTAATTGGAAAGCGTCCATTTGAAGAGAAAAAAATTCTGGAAGTAGAAGCAGGTGATAATAATCCTGGTAACACAGAATCAACAACTATTTAATGGCAACAGCTAGAGAGAATATTTTAAAAAAAATAAAACAGGCACTTGTTACAAAAGTGCCTGTTCCCTTTTCTACCCATACTGAAACGGCTGCATTGTTTCAGCCTTCACAGAAAGAGCTGGAAATTGAATTTGCAGAACATTTTACCAGTTTGCAGGGTCGTTTTTCATTTTGTGCCAATCATCAGGAACTAACCGAACAATTAAACCAATTGTTTATAAGCAGAAAATGGGAAAAAATTTATTGCATTGACGAACAAATCCAGGGCATGCTTGCAACAAGCGGAATGCCCCTTAATCCTTATCATGATTTAGCAAGTTGTGATGCTTCTATTACAGGATGTGAATTGCTGGTAGCAAGAACAGGAAGCATTTTTCTCAGTAACACTTCTTCCAGTGGCAGAACTACCAGCGTATATGCCCCCGTTCATATTTGTATTGCAAAGACCTCTCAGCTGGTATATAGTCTGGAAGATGCCCTTTTGAACCTGACAAATAAATACGGCAGTCAATTGCCTTCTGTGTTAAGCCTGGCAACAGGTCCAAGCAGAACCGCCGACATCGAGAAAACACTGGTGGTAGGGGTTCATGGTCCTAAAGAAGTATATTGCTTTTTAATAGACGAATGAAAACTGGAACTACATGGAACTAACTTGTCGTAACCTTTTTGTGTATGGATCTTTAAGAAGTGGATTCAATAATCCGGCTTATGGCTATATCAGTAAGTATTTCACACTGATTGGAGATGCTTATGTGAAAGGGAAATTGTATCAACTTCCTGATTTTCCTGCTGCTGTGCCATCTGAAGATGATTCATTCATTAAAGGAGAATTGTATAGCATCAAAGTGCCTTCGGAGTGTTCCTGGGCTTTTGCTCAGTTAGATGACTATGAAGGTGTACAGGCCGAAGAAGGGGAGTATCCCTTGTATAAAAGGGTACTAACAACTGTTTTGCTAAACGATAAAGAAGAAAAAGCCTGGGTTTACTGGTACAATGGTAGCATTGAAAATGGTACACGAATAGAAGAATCAGACTTGCTGGCCTATCTAAAACAAAGAGGCCAATTATGATTTTGGAGGCTAACAAAAACAAGAAAATTTATTTTCTCTCAGATTTTCATCTGGGAGCGCCCAATCATGAATCCAGCTTGATCCGGGAAAAAAAAGTTGTTCAGTTTCTTGAATCTGTAAAATCAACTGCTGCCGCCCTGTTTATTGTTGGGGATATTTTCGATTTCTGGTTTGAGTATAAAAAGGCAGTGCCAAAAGGGTTTACGAGATTGCTGGGAAAACTGGCAGAACTGAGTGATTCAGGTATTCCCATCATCGTATTTACGGGAAATCATGATTTGTGGATGGATGGTTATTTTGAAAAAGAACTGAATATAAAAGTATACCATGAGCCACAGCAATTCGTATGGAATAATAAAAAATTTCTGATTGGACATGGGGATGGACTTGGACCAGGCGATCATGGATACAAGTTCTTAAAAAAAGTTTTTACCAATCCAATTTGTAAAAGACTGTTCAGATTTTTGCATCCGGATTTTGGCATAGGACTTGCTAATTATTTCAGTAGAAAAAGCAAAGAGAAAACCGGAACTTCCGACGACCATTTTCTGGGGGAGGAAAATGAATGGTTGATTGTTTATTGTAAAACGATTTTAAAAGAATCGTTTTATGACTATTTTATCTTTGGACATCGTCATTATCCAATTGATTTTTCTCTTCCCAATAATAGCAGGTATATTAACCTGGGCGACTGGATCAAGAATTTTACTTATGCAGAATTTGACGGAGAAGATGTACAATTGAAAAAATTTGAATTACCCAATTCATTATGAAAGAGATACTCAATAAAGTAGTACTGGATAATACAATACAAACTTATCTTACTGTATTATTGATCATTCTGACTATTCTATTAATCAAAAGAGTGGTTTCAAAATACCTGGCTAAACTAATGTTCAGGGTTGTGGGTAAGGCAGGAAAACATGTTGCCAGAGAGTCATTTTTAAATCTGGTTGTTCAGCCGCTTGATTATTTTTTACTCTTGCTTATTGGTATTATCACTCTTGATCAGCTGAAGTTCCCGCAGGTATTAAACGTCAATATATATCGGGTCTCATTGAAATCGGTGATTGATGCAATTGCAGACGGGATTTTGATTTTTGTATTTATCTGGTTGTGTATACGGATCATTGAGTTCATTGCTATGATATTGGAACAGAAAGCCAATCAAACAGCTGATATGACAGACAACCAGCTGATTATT
>CALEST010000193.1 GCA_937907555.1 uncultured Sediminibacterium sp. | reverse complement strand
CGCATATTGCTATGCTTTTGGGTGCAGCAGAAGTATTGAGTAAAATAAAAAATGATATCAGTGGAACAGTAGTATTTCTTTTCCAACCAGCTGAAGAAGGCCCTCCCGGCGATGAGGAAGGAGGAGCTGCATTAATGATTAAGGAAGGCGCGATGGACAATCCTAAAGTGGATGCGGTTTTTGGCATCCACATCAATTCTAAATATGATTTAGGAAAAATATACTACAAGCCCGGAGCAACCATGGCATCTTCTGATTGGTTTACCATTAAAGTAAAGGGAAAACAAAGTCATGGAGCGTATCCCTGGAATTCAATTGATCCGATTGTAGTAAGTGCCGAAATTGTTCAGGCATTACAAACCATAGTGAGCAGAAATATAGACATTACACAAGCTCCTGTAGTAGTTTCGGTGGGTAGAATCCAATCGGGTGTAAGGGCTAATATTATTCCGGAGGAAGCCATGATGGAAGGAACCATCCGTACTTTGGATGGTCAGGTACAAAAAACAGTTCACGAAAAAATCAGACTGATTGCCCAAAAAATAGCTGAAGCCAATGGTACTACAGCAGAAGTAGTAATAGATACCAAGACCCTCGTAACCTATAGCGATCCTTCATTGGTAGCGCAGAGTTTACCTTCCCTTCAAAAAGCGGCAGGTGGTTCAGATCAGGTTCAGATAACCAATTGGGTAACTGGGGCAGAAGACTTCTCTTATTTTGGAACCAAAGCCCCCTCCTTTTTCTTTTTCCTGGGTGCCAGAGACCCTAAATTTCTTTCAGTAGCATCCGCTCCTGATCATCACACTCCCGGTTTCATGATTAGCGATGCTCGTTTGGATGTAGGCGTTAAAGCATTTGTGCACCTTGTACTGGATTACCCCAAAACAGCAAAAAAATAGTTATGCGATATTTAATCGTTGGTCTCTTTGTATTGGCCATTCAGCAGTTACAGGCCCAGGAAATACTAACCCCTGAAAAACTATGGCAGATTCAGAGAGTTTCACCTCTAGGTCTTAGTAAGGACAAGCAATTCATTGTTTATACGGTTGCCACACCCGATGTGGCCAATAATAAAATGAATCGCAAACGGTACAAGATTCCATTATCGGGAGGGAATCCTGTTGAATTGGCACCCAATGAAAGCATAACCATTAATGACCGGATCTCACCTGATGGAAAACATATTCTATACAGCGATGAAGTAACAATGGACAAAATTGAGGGGAAAGAGTGGTATCCGGATTTGCCAAAATCCGATGCACAGATTTATACATCTTTAAATTACCGACATTGGGACACCTGGGAAGATGGGAAGTACAGTCATGTTTTTTTTGCACCCTATCAAAACGGGAAATCGAAGGAAGGCAAAGACATTATGCCCAATGAGCCCTTTGATGCCCCTACCAAACCTTTTGGCGGAGATGAAGATTTTGTTTGGCACCCGGATAGCAAGCGGATTGTATATGTAGCCAAGAAGAAAAAAGGAACCGAATACGCTGTCAGCACCAATACCGATTTGTATGAATACAATATTGAAACAGGCGTTACGCAAAATTTAACAGCATCCAATAAAGGATATGATGTGTCACCTCAGTTTAATGAAGCTGGAACACTGGCCTGGATGCAAATGAAAAGAGATGGATTTGAGGCAGATAAACAGGATTTGGTAGTTCTAGTGAATGGGAAATTCCCAGTAAATCTTACTGCTCACAGAGATGATATTCATGTGGAAGGATTTAAATGGAGCGAAGATGGCAAGACTTTGTTTTTCTGGGCACCCGTAAATGGAACCCTTCAATTGTTTCAGGTAAACAATACAGGGTTAACCAATATGCTTCCGGTAATTCAACAGTTAACCAGTGGTGATTTTGATATTACCGGTATTGTGGCGCAATTAGAAAATACATTGGTTGTTTCCAGAACCGATATGAATACAGCAGCTGAATTATACACGCTGAATTTGAAAGACAAATCAATGAAGCAGTTGACGCATGTGAATGATGCGTTCTATCAAAGCATTGCAAAATGTAAAACAGAAAGAAGGTGGGTGCCCACCACCGATGGTAAAAAAATGCTGGTCTGGGTAATTTATCCGCCCAACTTTAATCCGGCTAATAAATATCCTACCCTTTTATATTGTCAGGGC
>CALEST010000192.1 GCA_937907555.1 uncultured Sediminibacterium sp. | reverse complement strand
GAAGACGGAACACCAGTAGATATCGTATTGAATCCACTAGGGGTACCTTCCCGTATGAACCTTGGACAAATTTATGAAACCATTTTAGGATGGACTGGTAAGCGTTTAGGCGTTCGTTTTGCAACACCAATTTTTGATGGTGCATCTACGGATCAAATTGAACAATACTGTAAAGATGCGGGCATTCCAAGAAACGGTCATACTTACCTGTATGATGGTGAAACCGGAGAACGTTTCCACCAGAAAGCAACTGTAGGGGTAATCTATATGATTAAACTACACCACATGGTAGACGATAAGATGCACGCGCGTTCTATTGGACCATACAGCTTAATTACTCAACAACCGTTGGGTGGTAAGGCTCAGTTCGGTGGTCAGCGTTTTGGTGAAATGGAGGTTTGGGCACTGGAAGCATATGGTGCTGCCAACATCCTGCAGGAACTATTAACCCTTAAGTCTGATGATATCATTGGACGTGCAAAAACCTATGAGGCAATTGTGAAAGGGGAAAATATTCCAAGAGCAGGCGTTCCTGAATCATTCAATGTATTGGTGCACGAATTAAGAGGTCTAGGTTTAGATCTTAAGTTCGATTAAAAAAAACTCAAATTCTCAACCGCGATATGGCAATCAAAAGAGAAAACAAACAACGTCCAACCTTTTCACAGATCACGATTAGTCTGGCATCTCCAGATAGTATCTTGGAAAGAAGTTTTGGCGAAGTACTGAAACCTGAAACCATCAACTATCGTACTTATAAGCCTGAACGTGATGGCTTATTCTGCGAAAGAATCTTCGGACCTGTTAAGGACTACGAATGTGCTTGTGGAAAGTATAAGCGTATCCGTTACAAGGGAATCGTATGTGACCGTTGTGGTGTAGAAGTTACAGAAAAGAAAGTGCGTCGTGAACGCATGGGACATATTAAGCTGGTAGTTCCTGTAGTACATATCTGGTACTTCAAGAGTTTACCTAATAAAATTGGTTACTTACTTGGAATGAGTTCCAAGAAATTAGAAACCATTATTTATTACGAGCGCTATGTAGTTATTCAAGGTGGAATTAAAGAGAACCTAAGTATGGGTGATCTTTTAACCGAAGAAGAATACTTAGACTTGATTGATGGCTTACCAAAAGACAATCAGTTCCTGCCTGATGATGATCCTCAAAAGTTCATCGCGAAAATGGGAGCTGAAGCAGTTCATGCTTTGTTGGAGCGCATTGATTTAGATGAATTAAGTTTCTCTCTAAGAAATGCAGCAGCAACAGAAACTTCTCAACAGCGTAAAGCAGATGCCCTTAAGCGTTTGAGCGTAGTTGAATCTTTCCGTGATGCAAGCACCAGAATTACCAACCGCCCTGAGTGGATGGTAATGCAGTATATTCCTGTTATTCCGCCAGAATTGCGCCCGCTAGTTCCATTGGATGGTGGTAGATTCGCTTCTTCTGATCTGAATGATTTATACCGTCGTGTAATTATCCGTAACAACCGTTTAAAGCGTTTGTTAGAAATTAAAGCACCTGAAGTTATCCTAAGAAACGAAAAGAGAATGTTGCAGGAAGCAATCGACTCTTTGTTCGACAACTCTCGTAAATCTAATGCTGTAAAAGCAGAAGGTGGCCGTGCTTTAAAATCTTTATCTGATGTACTGAAGGGTAAGCAAGGTCGTTTCCGTCAGAACTTATTGGGTAAGCGTGTAGACTATTCTGGTCGTTCTGTAATCGTAGTAGGACCTGAGTTAAAAATACATGAGTGCGGATTGCCAAAAGATATGGCTGCTGAATTGTTCAAGCCATTTGTTATTCGTAAATTAATTGAAAGAGGTATCGTGAAAACCGTGAAGTCTGCTAAGAAATTAGTAGATCGAAAAGAAGCGGTTATCTGGGATATCCTTGAAAATATCTTGAAGGGTCACCCGGTATTGTTAAACCGTGCCCCAACACTTCACCGTTTATCTATTCAGGCGTTCCAGCCTAAGTTGGTAGAAGGTAAAGCCATTCAACTTCACCCATTGGTTACTTCTTCGTTCAACGCGGATTTCGATGGTGACCAGATGGCCGTGCACGTTCCATTGAGCAATGCTGCTATTCTGGAAGCACAGTTGTTGATGTTGTCTTCTCACAACATTCTGAACCCACAGAATGGTACGCCTATTACCCTTCCTTCTCAGGACATGGTACTTGGATTGTACTACATTACCAAGGGTAGAAAGTCTACTGAAACTGAAACCATTAAGGGACAGGGTATGGCTTTCTACAGCATGGATGAAGTGATAATTGCTTACAATGAAGGAAGAGTTGACTTACATGCGAATATCAGAGTCAGAACCAATGTTCGTGAGAAAGGTGTTCTGGTGAAGAAATTAATAGATACTACTGTAGGACGCGTATTGTTTAATCAGCACGTTCCGCAAGAAGTAGGATTTGTAAATGCATTGTTGACTAAGAAAAGCTTAAGAGAAATCATCGGTGATATTATTAAAATCACTGACGTTCCTAAGACTGCTAAATTCCTGGACGATATCAAAACACTTGGATTCCGTATGGCATTCCGTGGTGGATTGAGCTTCAGCGTGAATGACCTGATTGTTCCTGAAATCAGAAATGAATTATTGGAAAATGCAAAGTCTGAAGTTGAAGAAGTTTGGGATAGCTATAATATGGGTTTAATTACCAATAACGAGCGTTACAACCAGGTAATTGATATCTGGGGTAGAGTCGATATGAAAATCACTGAATCTCTGATTCGTGAAATGACCATCGACAACCAGGGATTCAACTCTGTATTCATGATGTTGGATTCCGGTGCCCGTGGTAGTAAAACACAGGTTAAGCAGCTGGTAGGTATTCGTGGTTTGATGGCTAAGCCTCGTAAGAGTGGTAGCTCAGGTTCTGAAGTAATTGAGAATCCGATTCTTTCCAACTTTAAGGGTGGATTGAACGTATTGGATTACTTTATCTCAACCCACGGTGCTCGTAAAGGTCTTGCAGATACGGCACTTAAAACAGCGGATGCAGGTTACCTGACCCGTCGTTTGGTGGACGTTTCTCAGGATGTGGTTATTTCTGAAGAGGATTGCGGAACCCTTCGTGGTATTGCAACTTCTGCACTGAAAGACAATGAAGATGTAATTGAACCATTAGCAGATAGAATTGAAGGACGTACTTCTTTACACAATGTTTATCACCCAATCACAGAAGAATTAATCATCCTTGCAGGTGAAGAAATTTCTTCTGATGTAGCCAAGCAAATTGAAGAAGTGGGTATTGAAACGGTTGAAATCCGTTCCGTACTTACCTGCGAAAGCAAGCGTGGTGTTTGTGTGAAGTGTTATGGTAAAAACCTTGCAACAGGATATCTTGCTCAAAGAGGAGATGCAGTAGGTATTATTGCCGCACAATCCATTGGTGAACCTGGTACACAGCTTACACTACGTACCTTCCACGTGGGTGGTGTTGCCGGATCTGCTTCTATTGAATCTACTTTGCAAGCCAAGTTCGATGGTACCATTCAGTTTGACGGATTAAGAACCGTTGATACAGTTGGTAATGACGGAACCAAGTCTAAAATTGTTATTGGACGTACAGGTGAAGTTAGAATCATGGACGTGAAGAACGATCGTTTAATGATTACCAATAACGTTCCTTATGGTGCTACTTTAAATGTTAAAGATGGTGCTCAGGTTAAAAAAGGAGATGTTATCTGTACATGGGATCCGTTCAATAACGTAATTGTTGCTGAAACCAATGGTTCAATCAAGTTTGAAAACATCTTAGATGGTATCACATACCGTGATGAGTCTGATGAACAAACTGGTCACCGTGAGAAAGTGGTTATTGAAACCAAAGACAAAACGAAAATCCCTACTATTATTGTAGAGGGTAAAGATATCAAGCAATACAACTTACCAGTGGGTTCACACATTGGTGTGGAAGAAGGAGACGAAGTAAAAGCAGGTCAGGTATTGGTGAAGATTCCTCGTATCTTAGGAAAACTAAGAGATATCACCGGAGGTCTTCCTCGTGTAACTGAATTGTTTGAAGCGCGTAATCCAGGAAATCCAGCTATTGTATGTGAAATTGATGGTGTTGTATCCTTCGGTAACGTGAAGCGTGGTAATCGTGAGATTATCGTTGAATCACGCGATGGAATGATTAAGAAATACCTGGTTCCTCTAACTCGTCAGATCCTTGTTCAGGATGGTGACTTCGTGAAAGCCGGTACGCCGATGTCTGACGGACAAATTGCTCCTGCTGACATTCTTGCTATCAAAGGACCATTTGCTGTGCAGGAATACGTAGTAAATGAAATTCAGGAAGTATATCGTTTACAAGGGGTTAAAATTAACGACAAGCACGTTGAAGTGATTGTACGTCAGATGATGAAGAAAGTAGAAATTGTAGACGCAGGTGATACCAAATTCCTAGAGGAGGATTTAGAAGATCGCTTCGACTTTATTGAAGAGAACGACAGAATCTTCGATAAGAAAGTGGTAACCAATTCCGGAGAAAGCACTAAGATGAGAGCTGGTCAAATCATTACTTTACGCGAATTAAGAGAAGAGAATTCTATCTTACGTCGTTCAGACAAGAAACTGGTTGAAGTAAGAGATGCCAAGCCTGCTACAGCCCGTCCGGTGTTACTGGGTATTACCAAAGCTTCATTAGGTGTTCAAAGCTGGATTTCAGCTGCTTCGTTCCAGGAAACTACCAAAGTATTGAGTCAGGCCGCTATTCAGGGCAAGACAGATGCAATGTTGGGTCTGAAAGAGAATGTTATTACAGGACACTTAATTCCTGCAGGTTCCGGACAGAAAGAGTTCGAAAACATGATTGTAGGAAGTAAGGAAGAATATGAAGTGCTGGCTACTACCAGAGAAGCGATGAGCTTTGATGAGGAAGAGTAATCAGTTACTGAATGAATAGGTAAAAGTAGGAAGCGAAGGCTTCCTACTTTTTTACTGAATAGGCCTTTGTGTAAATCTGCATTTGTATGAAATGCCTGATATTAATTTTAAAAATTGACTTATTTTAGGAAAATAATTACTGTATGAAAAACTTTATTACCGGACTTTCTGTTGCTACTGCAATTGGTGTAGCTGTTTTATTTTATTTACATTTTTCAAGTGCTAAATCTGTTTCTACTGTTGCAGGTAGTAGCGCTGTGAGTGCTGGAGCAGGCGGCTTTAAAATTGCTTATTTTGAGTCTGACTCTATTCAAAACAATTTTGAATACTTTAAAGAAGTAAGAGCTTCATTGCAGTTGAAAGATCAGTCAAATGCAAAACAATTGAATGAATTGAAAAATGTATTTACCAATAAGTATCAGGAGCTTCAGCGTGTAGGCCAAAGCCTTTCTCAGGCAGAATTGGCAAGTAAGCAGCAGGAATTGGTTCAGATGGAAAGAACCTATCAGGGTAAAGAGCAGATGATGGCTCAGGAAATGCAGGATGAAAGCTTTAAAAAGCTTCAGGATGTAAAAAAGAAAATTGAAGACTACCTGAAAGAATACAATAAAGACAAGGGATATGCATATGTATTTTCAAGTGCACCTGAGTTCATGTATTTAAAAGATAGTGCTTATAATATTACTGACGATTTAGTGAAAGGTTTGAATAAGTTGTATCCAAAGAAGCAATAATCGTTCAACCATATTTGTTATCTTCATTCCCGCCCTTTTAAAAATAGGCGGGAATTTTTATGTCAGAAACTACCCCTTCTTTTAAACCCACGCTGGGTTTGCTGGATGCAACTATGATTGTAGCCGGCAGCATGATTGGATCCGGAATTTTTATTGTAAGTGCCGATATTACCCGTAATGTGGGAAGTGCCGGTTGGTTAATTGTAGTTTGGTTACTTACTGGATTTATGACTTTAACTGCTGCATTAAGTTATGGCGAGTTAAGTGCCATGTTCCCCAAAGCTGGCGGTCAGTATGTCTATTTAAAAGAGTCGTATAATAAGCTTACCGGTTTTTTATATGGCTGGAGTTTCTTCTCTGTAATTCAGACAGGCACCATTGCCGCAGTGGGGGTTGCTTTCTGCAAATTCGCTGCCTATTTTATTCCGGCATTGGAAATGAATGAAGCAGATGTTCTTTTTTTATTAGGCCCTTTTAAAATATATCCTGCTCAGTTTGTGTCTATTTTTATCATCATTCTGTTAACTTATATCAATACCAAAGGTGTACAGGGAGGTAAAATGATCCAGACCATTTTTACGGTTACAAAATTATTGTCCTTATTCGGGTTAATTGTATTTGGCTTTTTATTGGCCGCTGATGCTGAAGTCTGGAATGCAAACTGGACAGATGCTTTTTCCATGAAGTCGATGACCAGGGGAACAGGTGAAATGTCTGCAGCCATCATTGCCCCTGTACTGGGTGCAGGAGCATTGGGGGCCATTGCTGCTTCCATGGTAGGCTCAATCTTTAGTAGTGATGCCTGGAATAACGTAACATTCATTGCTGGTGAAATTAAAAATCCACAGAAGAATATCGGACTTAGTTTATTTCTGGGCACTTTAAT
>CALEST010000191.1 GCA_937907555.1 uncultured Sediminibacterium sp. | reverse complement strand
TTCTTGTTGAAAAGACCTCAATTCCTCAAAAAAAGTCTTGATAAAATCAAAAGATAGTGGTTTGGTGATATAATCAATAACGGAAGCATAGCTTCTGGCTTTTTCCCTGTCCCGGTTATCAATGGAAGAAGACAGTACAATTACATTGGAGGCATCTGAATGGGTAATATATTCATCCAGAAAATCCCAGCCTCCCCTGCCCGGAAAATTAATATCCAGAAAAATCAGGGTTTGATTGAGTTCCTGTGAAGTTTTAATAAAGTCCAGTGCATCATCGATATCTATGAATACTTCTACCGGCATTTCAGGTATAAGCGCCTGCACAATTTTTCTATTGAGCACATTGGTTAATACATCGTCATCTATGAATATAATTTTCTTAAATGATTCATTCTCCTTGTTCATATCAAAAGTTTCATCGTGTTGGTTAAAAGACAGTTTGTGATTTAATTTAAAAATGGCCGAATTAATCAATTGTATTGACTTCCTTGCTTCAGCAATTAATTCAATTCTTTCCGCATCTGAAATAAACTGATTATCCATCAGATTTACAATAGATTGAATTTTTGCATATTCATGCCGCATTTCATGTGAGGTAATAAAGGATAATTCCTGTAAGCGGTTTTTGAATAACTGGGTCTGCATTTCACTTTTCTTTCGCTCCGTAATATTTTGTGAAATTCCAAGTATATACAACACTTCCTTACCCTGTTTTTCAAATATGGACAAACGGGTCTGAAAAAACTGATATTGCTGCAACTTGTCCATACACCTGCATTCCACTTCCACAACTGTCTGATCCCCCATTCCCACATTGGCCACTGCCGCCTGTACCCCCTTCCAGTCTTCCGGATGAATCAGGGTTCTCAAAGAAATGCAATTGATTTCCTGATCTTTCAGGTGTTCAAAGCCCAGCATATGATTCAGTGCCGGGTTGCGTATAATGAATTTTCGTTCCTTCACATCAAACAAAAAGACCATATCTGGTAATTTGTTGTAGATTTCTTCCAACAAAGAAGCCTGAGATACTTCAGCAGGCAACCAACCTGAATGTAAAGACTGCGAATCCATGGAAAAATATTTAGAGAGAAATCTGTAAAAAATATGCCGATTTTTAATATAATAATAATCAATCAGTTAGTATAAATAATCCCTTAAAAAAGAGATTTTTTTGAGACTCAATTTCCCTTTTTGGGAATAAAATCAATCATTCAGCAAAAAATTACAGTAAATTGGAGAACCAATAAAATCCAATGAGACCCTCAAAACCACTCAAAATCTTCATTCTGGAAGACGACCTCTGGTATGGCACCATGCTGGAACACTACTTATCCCTGAACCCGGATTACCAGGTTAGCAGATTTGAAACTGAGAAAGCATTTTTTCAACAATTACACGAACAACCAGATGTAGTAACCCTGGACTATGCACTTGCAGAAGGAGATGCAGATGGTAGTAAAGTGCTAAAAAAAATAAAAGAAAGGTATCCGGAAACTGAGGTAATTATTATTTCTGGACAGGACCAGATTACCACAGCTGTAGAATTATTAAAATCTGGCGCATTCGATTATATTGTAAAAGATGAAGATACCAAGGACAGACTATGGAATGTATTGCTTCATCTGCAGGAAATCAAAGGGCTTAAAAAAGAAGTGGAGCTACTAAAGAATGAATTGAAAAAAAACTATGATTTTTCAAAGGTAATCATTGGACAAAGTGAACCCATACAAAGAGTATTTGCCCTGATAGACAAAGCCGCCAAAACAAATATCACCGTTTCCTTAACCGGAGAAACCGGAACCGGAAAGGAAATGGTAGCCAAAGCCATTCACTATAATTCAACAAGACATAAATATCCCTTTGTTGCCATTAACGTGGCTGCTATTCCGCCCGATTTGCTCGAAAGTGAGTTATTCGGTCACGAAAAAGGTGCTTTTACCGGTGCTCAGAGTAAACGAATCGGGAAATTTGAAGAGGCCAATAAAGGCACTTTATTTCTGGACGAAATTGCTGAAATGGATATTCACTTACAGGCAAAACTTTTAAGGGTTTTGCAGGAACGGGAAATTACCAGAATTGGAGGCAATGCAGTAATTCCGATTGACGTAAGAATTATTGTAGCAACACATAGAAACCTGTTAAAAGAAGTGCAGGAAAAAAAATTCAGGGAAGACTTGTATTACCGGCTTTTAGGGCTTCCCATAGAACTCCCTCCGCTAAGGGAAAGAGGCAACGATTATTTAATTCTCGCCAAACATTTTATACAAAGTTTTTGCAGCGACAACCGTCTACCGCTTAAAACCTTAACTTCTGAATCAATTGCAAAACTAAAACAATATGATTTTCCTGGAAATATCAGAGAACTAAAATCCATCATAGAACTCGCAGTGGTAATGTCTGAATCAGATTTGATTTATCCAAGCGACATCAATATAGATGCAAGCGACCAGATTGGCAACCTGTTATTTAAGGAAACAACTTTAAAGGAATACGAAAAACAAATTATCCAGTATTTCCTCGATAAATACAACCAGGATGTAATAGCCGTTTCCAAAAAACTGGATATTGGAAAATCAACTATTTACAGAATGATGCAAAGGGGTGAATTAATTAAATAATTCCCATGGCAGAGAACACAAGTACCAATTCAGCTTCAAAACTTCTTTCCATAGAACTAGAAATGGAAAGAGCAGCAAGGTATGCTGCCGAAAAAAAATTATTGCAGAAGGAAAACGAGCTGCTATTACTCCAGAGAAAACTCAACAAATCAGATACAACAACATTTTCATTTACGGGTACTGAAGTAATTAACAGGATCAATCAACATTTACAAACCGGCATTCTAATTGAAAATGAATCAGGATTAGTCATTAGTATCAATGAATCTTTTTGTCAGTTTTTCAATATCAAAGCCCCTATTGATAGTTTAATAGGAACCGATTTATATAGTAATCGTCAGATTGAAGAAACCATTTTTACAAATCCATTTCATTTTCATCAACGAACGAACGAAATATTAAGCAACCGGATACAAGTAAGAAACGATATTCTAGAACTCAGAAATGGAATAATTATCGAAAGGGATTATATCCCGCTTTTTCAGCAGGGAGAATATACGGGTCATATCTGGTATTATACGGATGCAACCCTAAAGTATACTCTTGAAAAAAAACTGGAGAAGCAAAAAAATATTTATGAAAAAATACTTAGTTATCTACCGGCAGATATTGCCGTTTTAAGCCCTGAATATGCCGACTTGTTTTTAAATCCAATCGCCATAAAAGACCCTGAATTAAGACAATGGATTATTGAATGGCTGATAGGAAAAAAAGGCGTAGACACTACTCTACCTGAATCAAAGGACACCAGAGTGGCCAATCACCAAGAACTATTTGAGCAGGTTATACACCAGAAAAAAGGGGGCATCATTGAAGAGAAGAAAACGGATACTGAAGGAAATACCACCCATATTTTAAGGAATCTTCATCCTGTTTTAGACGAACAAGGAGAGCTGGAAATGATCATTGGGATTCATACAGATATAACAGAGAGAGTTCAGATTGAAGACGAACTGATTCTGGCAAAAAAGAAAACGGATGAATTAGCGAAAGCAAAAGATTTATTTCTGGCCAATGTAAGCCATGAAATCAGAACACCTATGAATGGAATTCTGGGAATTGCCGGGTTACTTGCTAAAACAAAACTGAATCAGAAACAACAAAAGATGACAGGCATGATTAAAGATGCCGCAAACAATTTACTGGTAATCGTTAATGACATTTTAAATTTCGAAAAAATATCAGCAGGTAAAATTGAGCTTGAAAAAATTCAATTTGTGCTGAATGAAAAAATTGCATTGCTAACTGAAAGTTTTCAATACAAGGCCAAGGAGAAAAACATCCAGCTCAGTTTTAACGATGAATCAGGGCAAACTTTAGAAGTAGTTGGGGATCCCTACCGATTAAGTCAGATTGTTACGAATTTATTAGCCAATGCCATCAAATTTACAGATAAAGGGAATGTTGACATAAAATTGCAGATTATAACGGAAACACCGGAAGATATATGGATCCGAATTGAAGTAAAAGATAGCGGGATAGGTATACCGGAAGTAAAAATTGACTCTTTGTTTCAGCCTTATCAACAGGCGGATACTGCCATTTCAAGAAAATACGGAGGCACTGGCCTGGGTTTAAGCATTGTTAAAAATCTGGTTAGTCTTATGGGGGGAAGAATAGGTGTTGAGAGTAAAATAGATTCCGGCAGTATATTCAGTATTCAGCTTCCATTTAAAACCAATACAGAGTCAACTAAAACTGCCTATCCTATTGCAGACCATAATCAGTTAAAAGGATTGCGTGTATTGTTGGCTGAAGATGTTGAAATGAATCAATTTATTGCCCGATCTATACTGGAAGAAAAGGGTGTTTATGTTACGGAAGCTATTGATGGACGTGAGACCATAGAAAAAGTGAAAAGCTTTTCATTCGATTTGATACTAATGGATATTTCTATGCCTTATATTGACGGAATTCAGGCCACATCCATTATCAGAAGCATGAAGAATTCTCCCAATTGTTCCATCCCGATTATTGCCATAACCGCCAATGCTTTGGAAGGCGACAAACAAAAATACCTGAGCGCAGGTATGAATGGCTATATCAGCAAGCCCTTTCTGGAAGAAGAATTTTTAATGGTTATACTACAATGTCTGCAGAAAAATGATTTTTGTTTCAGCAGCGACAATGAAAATTTAATTAATCCTACAAACGAAAAATTATATAGTGAAGCCCACTTAATGGGAATGGGTAAATATCAACAGACTTTTATAGACAAAATGATTGGGCTCTTTTTACAAACCATGCCAGAGGATATTTACATACTTCAGGAAACAGCCAAAATGAAAGATTGGAAGAAAGTGGAACGTACAGCACACAGAATTAAATCTGCTATTCGCAGCATGGGAATTCAATCTGCCATTCAAGCCATTCGTTACATTGAGGAAGCTGCCCAAAAGAATCCACCGCCCGATGATATTGTACATAAAATTGATTGGGTTTCTCAAGCCATGAAATTGGTAATTGATCAGATAAAAGCTGATTACCCGCATATTACTGTCTCAAAATAAATCCCGATTCCCAAATCGGGAAGAACAGGAAAAGCCTATTAATCTTAAATAATTGATAATCAGACATATACAACTGAATATGCTTTGGCATTGTATTGGCAAATAGTAAGTTGAATCATTATCAGCTTATATGGAGTCTTTTATTCAACTACCGCAGCAATTCAAAAATAAAAATAACGAAGTACCCGTATTTGCCTTTATGGGCGAATTCGATTGCAAGTCTTTTGGATTGGATATCATTCTAAAGGCATTTTCCGATTATAAGAACAAATACCTTGAAAATGGAAGCCTCTGGCTTATTGGAGAAGGAAAAGATCAGGAATTACTCTCCGGTTTAATTGTGGAGTATCAGATATCAGATTTCGTAAAAATAAAACCTATTCCAATAGGGAGGGCAAAATTCGACCTTCTGCACCAGGTTGATCTTTTTCTGAGACCTTCTCGAAATGAATATTTTCCCTCCTCAGTTTTAGAAGCAGCATCGGTTGCTGTTCCATCCATTGTAACGGGTAATTTTCAGATAAGCCAGTATATTCAAAACTACAATGCAGGCTATGTATTAGAAGAAAACAACTATAAACAACTGGCAAAACTAATGTTGAAATGTCTTCAGGATATCAAATACAATAACTGGAATGTAAAAAGAAGAAATTCACTCCGCATGGTCAACGAACAGTTTTACTGGAATAAAATTGCGGCAGCGCATCAAAATCTTTTTGAACAAACAATTTAATAGAATGGACTCCGATAAGCAGATAGAAAATGCCTTTCTTCAAATGAATAAAAGAGCATTAAACGAGCAATGCCCTCATGAAATCATTCAGACAAAAGACCACACACTATTCCCCTTTCTTTATGGAAAGTATGCATTAATGATGACAGATGCTGAACCAGAAAACGATATACATATCGTTTTTGAAAGTTTCATCAGATTGAATCAATATCCTTTAGTGGCTGTTGCCAACTGGAAAGCAACTGCCTATGGTCAAACACTACTCGACAGGTACCAGAATAATTACCTGATTAAAATGCTTGATCCGCAAATACAACTCAGAACCTTAAATATGCTGCGGACCAATTGCTTTATATATATCGACGCTTATCATCAAACCGATGAAACTTATTCGCTTTTAGAAGCCATGTACATGCAACTTCCGGTAATTGCCTATGATTCGGAATACAATAAAAAATTAACCGGCAATGGCGCTTTCTATTTTAAAACAATGATTGATTTGCTTATTATTCTACAATCATTACATCCAATGAAAGTATATGCCAATGGTGCATTAATGAAACAGACATTTAACTCCCAACTGGAGAAGCTTCGTCCAAAGCACTCAACTCTTCAAATTGCGGAACCGTAAGTGGCTTCGTAATAAAGTGGGTAACATTGGAATATTTTTTTGATTTCTCATAATCATTATGATCAATAGAAGAAGTTAAAATAATTACAGGCCAGGGTTGATTCATGCGCTCATACTCTTCCAGAAAATCCCATCCGTTTCTTCCCATAAAGTTCAAATCGAGGAATATTTTTCTTTTATGTGTTGGATTGTTTTTTAGGTATTCAAGTGCTTCATCAATATTGTCAAAAACAGTAACCGTCATGTTGGGAATCACATTTCGGATAATGACGGTATTCAGTTTGTTAATCATGTGATCATCATCAATCAATATGATTTCTTCAATAGCCTGATTCAACAAAAATTTGTTCAGCGCAATATTACTTGAAGAAGCAAAACTCACTTCATCAGAAATTTTAAGAATGGCATGATTCATTGTATTGGCCGATAATTCAATATCTGCCAATATCTGCTGATACGTTTCCAGGCTGTTCTGTTGAAATTTGGCAGTCTAAAGTATCTGTAAAATTTTCGAAAATTCATGCCTCAGTTCAAAGGAGGCGATATCGGAAATTTGTTTGAGGTGTGTCATCTGTTCTTCCACATCTTTTTCCGTCATTTTCTTTTTGGTAATATCATTCTGAATGGTCAGATAACCCAACACATTCCCTGCCTTATCAAATAAGGTCTCCAGTTTTAAATCGAGCCATATTTTATTTCCATTCTTGGCATAAAATACAATCTCAGTTCTGAGACTCTTTCCTTGTTCAATTGTTTTTTTCAATTTGTCGGCTATAACAGGATCGGTATCCTGCCCTGAAAGAATCATCAGGGGATCCTTACCATTTACTTCGCGCAAAGGAAATCCGGTAAGCTTTACAAAGCTGTCGTTTACCCATGTAATTCTGTAACCCGGATCGCATAAAATGATGACCACATTAATCCGCTGAGCAATTTTGGTAAACTTGGTGAATTCAATTTTAGATATATCCAGCATTTCCTTTTGCCGGTTAAGCTGAAGTTGTAACTCTTTAATATGCGTAATATCTTGTAAAGTACCGGTATACCCTATAAAATCACCCAGGTTACTGAACATTGGACTCCCCTGCATTTCTACCCATCGGTAACTGGCATCGTATTTTCGAATTCTGAACTGAGCCGTAAAAGACTTCCTGCCTGCAAAAGCCGAAGTAAGTGATTGCTCCAGCTGAAAGCGGTCTTCCGCATAAACTGCTTCCGTCCAACCATTACCCATTTCCTGATCCATCACTGTGCCTCTATACTTAAGCCAGGCCTTGTTTACAAAGACCAGCTGTTGCTGATAATCACTCATCCAGACCATTTCCTGCATGCAGTCGGCAACTTCCCGGAACCATTCACGGTTCTGTCCACTGAGTCCGGCCCCCTGACCACTTGTCATTGTAGCTGCTTTAGTACTACTGCCTGCTGCAACCATTTTCCCTATCAATAAAAATGCAATCGGATAAGATCTTCTGTCATGAACCGGACTTACTTCATAATGAATATCTCCGGAAAGACCCGCATTAGAAGGATTAGACAACCGGATAATGGAAGGCACCAACGACTTTGTTAGCATAGCCTGATGTACCGAATCCTTTATGGTAATAACATCTTTTGAATGCAACAAAGAATCAATGGAAACTCCTTCTACTGACTCCCCCACAATTTGATAAATTCTTTGAAAGGCTTCGTTACAGAATGTAATATTGGAATCTAAATCGATGGTGAAAACAAAATAATCATGAGAACTTATCTGATCTAGTAATTTTCTGTCAACTGAATAAGGATAGCGCATTTTTTATTATTTAATGGCCAAACTGCTTAAGAGTTCCCAACCATGTTTTAATGTAATTGTATAACCAAAGAATAAGATAGGCGTAAATAATGAGCTTTAGCAGGAACCACTTAATATTGTGTACTGAAAAAATTCTCCCCATCCAATATAAAAACTGCCCCCAGAGCAACAATAAGTAAGCAAAAAATATAGATTTTGAAGTCAGTTCTTTCCAGCTCATAAGTAATTAAAAATCTAAAATAAATATACTGTATTTTCATTCTGGAATTATCAAATGCCGTTTTTCTTATGGAAATAATACACGTGGTATTCATACGAAATACCAGGGCAAAAAACAACCCAATTGCTGATATTGTAAACCAGCTGGTGACAGAACAGATTAAGCTTGGGTTAAAAGCCAGCGTTTGGGAGATAAGCAGACGATCGGCCGAACAATTTCAAAATAAAGCCTACCCTGTAAAACGTTTTTCTCATCATTTGTTTATCTGGAATAACATTAAAAAAATCAGGAAGGCATTAATGAAAACAGGCAGAAGAACCATTTTTAATTTTCAC
>CALEST010000190.1 GCA_937907555.1 uncultured Sediminibacterium sp. | reverse complement strand
TCAAACTTGCAAATACTACAGCACGACAAACAGGCAAAGGTCTTCTTGCCCACCACTTATGCAACGATGAAATATGGCCGTGTTGAATACGATCATCTCTTACACATTCAGACGATACCTCTTTTACAGGCATTGCTACTTCGATTAATTTTTTTGCTTGGGTCATTTTATAAATATTCTAATAGTCGCTTTCCAAGTCTTTACTCCAGTTGCCGTCATAAAAAGAATCTTTTATGGGCTGTAATAAATAAGGGAAATCTTTTTTTAAGGTAATTGCCAGGTAATAGGTAGCTCTTGAAAGACCTACATAGATGAGCTTATCCAGTATTTTAATTTCGTTTTCATCATAGTCATCCACATCAATAAAAAATACGGATTCAAATTCCATCCCCTTAATAAGGTTAATGTTAAACACTCTTACAAATTCTGCGAAGCCAATTTCACCTTCGCCGATACATGGTTTTACTTTTATTGCATGATTCAATAAAAGTTCATTGTTGTTTAATGCGTCTGCCAGGTCAAGGATTGACTGGTTGTTTTTTACGAATACGGCAATGTTTGGAATTACATTTTCATACACCGTAAACAGTTCAACAATTCTTTTGGCAATCCAGTCCATCTTATTGTCGAAGTTTTCATCTATACAAACTAACGGATAGGGGTCATCTTCATTGGCTTTTTCAGCGGCATAGAACTTAGGCTCAATACCAAACCTGTTTTTATACAGTTTGATGGCAAGGTCTAAAAGCCTGGGTGTTTGCCTATATGATTTTACCAGGGAACTGATTTCCATTTGCGGTAAAATAAATTCAAGGTTCTCCCAATTATCAATACCCTGCTCATTCATTTGCTGCATAACATCTCCGCAAAGTGTAATGGAATTTAATCTCGGCCTGGACAAGTAATACATACAGGCAATCTGAGATGCAGTGAAGTCAGTTGCTTCATCAACAGCAACCAATCCCTTCATAAAATTACCGAAGGTATTCAGGGTTGTATTTTTAGATTCCCGGAAGGTGGCCGGTGAAGCCTGGTAGAAAACCCTCGCAAGCCTTAATGCATTCAGAATTAAAAAATCGAGTTCATCATCATGAATCCTGGTATTGCCCGGCAGCGTGGCAATAATCTTCTTTATCTTTTCTTTACTGGTATTTGAGATCACCTCTAAATTTTCAATCGCTTCCTTCCGGAAAGACTTATAAACTCTTGGTAACTGGCTAAGGATGGTATTATCTGAACCTCTTAAAAATGGTTTGAAATATTTGGTGAACAGGCTTAATGCACCAACATTGCCCAAACTATCCTTGCTGTAATATTTATCAATTTTTTCAAGGATCTCCTTATCATTTTTTCTAACTCTTGTATTCTTATCAATTTCTGCCAACGCAGCATTCCTGATAACCCTTTTAACCAGTTTATTAATATCTATTTCCAGCTTCTTGCCATCTATTACTTCTTCATCTTCAAAAGCCTCAATGAGTTCTTCTTCTTCCTCCTCTTCCTCGTCATTACTTGCTTCAGATTTCTTCGTACGCCGCTCCTTTAGATAAGTCTTAAACCATTCCCTGTCATCGGGTGTGAGTTTTCTTTGAACATTACCGGCAATGTTATCCATCAACTCCTTGTATTGTTTATCTATGGATAGCCTTAACTCTGAAAACCGGTTCACCAAATCATTTAATGTCACAATTAAATTAGCAATGGATGCATCTTTATTTGTTACATCCAACGAACGAATAATTTCCTGGCCATCTTTTTTCCATTCTGTATCCGGGAGTTTAATTTCTGATACTTTTTTTATCCGCTTAACGAAATGATTCAGGAAAAATGCATCAAAAGATTTTAATAAGCTGCCCAATTGTTTGGGACTTAAATTCCACAATGGCTCCTTATCACTATATGACTGAAATGGTCTGCCCGTTTCTGTGTTGAATAAACCCAATGCGGTTTTAAGTAAGGCTCTTTGCTGTTCCCATGTCTTTACTGTTTCGTCATGAGCTTCCAGGCCTTCTGCCACCATTGCATTTTCGAGATATTTTTTTAGCAAGTCTGTAGGTGTAAAAAATATCCAGCCTGTTTTCTGGTTACGTAAAAATGATTTTTCTTCTTCGGTAAGTATGATGGTTAAATTTTCATCTTTTTCGATTTCCGGATCAAGCATATACTGAATCCTATGAATCAATAAAGTGGTTTTGCCGGTTCCCGGGCCACCATTAATTACTAAAGGGCCATTGAATAGTTTCGCTCTTTTAATTTTATTCTGATCCTGATCGAGTAAGAATTTTTGCCTGATGCTGGCAGATGTTCTTCTGTACCGCCGGGCTTTTTTTGATTTCTCATCAATCTCCTTTTTCAAATCATCAATCTGTTGCTGAAGTGCTTTTAACTCATCTTCACTTAAATTCTCCTTGTCTTTTTCTTTCTGAATAAGTTCTTCTAACTCCTTCAGTTTTTCTTTCAGGGAAGTTTCAAAGTTTAATGCTTCTTCGTCTGTACAAATGATTTCGCCTTCAACAGCATCATCGCCAGATGGGGAAAGATTGTAGTCTGCTTTTGCCAACACAGTAACGGTGATGGAGCCGTTATCTGTTCTATATGTTAATGTACCTATTCCGCCTGCCAATTCAGCCAGGGCATTTCCAAATGGGGAGTTTTTAGACACAACAATACCTCCAGCCTTTAAATAAGGACTTTCGCCTGCTGTTGTACCAATTACATCACCAAGAATATTTCGTTGAGGGGTATATCCTGTTTTCAACGCACCCTGCACCAACCAAAGAATCTTTTCTTCGTTCTTGCTGTTCATAATATCGGCATATCCTTTCACTCTCTGTTGAGAGCCCATGATATTTTCCGATTCTACCCGTGTAATAATTGTTTTACCTACATCAAATGTTTTCATACTTCAAGCGATAATTTAGTTCATTGGCTTATTTAATTTCATTAAACCCTTCTTTTAATTGCTGTAACATCAGTACGTTATCTTGTACCGTGTTTTGAAAATATTCTGTCATTATTGCCCCCATTTTGCTGTTGGGTATATCATCTGTATTATTCCTTAATATTCCTTCAATCCTGTTAAATACTTTTTCATTTCGTTTGGCAATCTTATTCATTTCTCTGCCCATCACTCTTGCTGCTATATGTTTCAGGTCGGCATCCTCATCGCCAAACAAATCACTATGGTTATCCCATATTTCATTGTCGTACATGTTAAAAAAGTGGTTCAGTATATCGCTGATGTCTTTTACATCATCCCGTCTTTTTTCAGGCCGGTCATCCCATGCAATCATTTTTAATAAAACTATACCGGGCAACG
>CALEST010000189.1 GCA_937907555.1 uncultured Sediminibacterium sp. | reverse complement strand
TAAAGATGCATTTATTAATGCAGTCCCATTTTGTGTAATCAGCAGTGCTATTGCAATACCAAGTGTTAGTTCATTGGATATTTATAAAAAGGAATTTGTTATCTACGAAAGTAGTATATCAGATATACTTGGCGTAGTGCTTTTTAATTTTGTTGCATTTAATGCAGTAATTGATTTCAGCGCTGTCTCAGCTTTTTTTATACAAATTATAATTGTTCTGGTTGCTTCTTTTGTTTGTACCATTTTTCTGGCTTTTCTGCTTAATAGAATAGAACACCATGTTAAGTTTGTTCCAATTCTTATACTGATAATTTTAATTTATTCTGTTTCAAAAATTTATCATTTGCCAGGATTGATTTTTATTATGTTGTTTGGCTTGTTCATTGGTAATCTTGATGAGCTAAGAAGATTTGCCTGGATTGATAAATTTAAACCAGATGAGCTTAATAAGGAAGTTCATAAATTCAAAGAAACGATTGCTGAATTTGCTTTTATCGTTCGAGCTCTGTTTTTTTTATTATTCGGGTTCTTAATTAATACTGCTGATATTTTGAATACTGAGAGTTTAGGATGGGCATTGGTAATTGTTGCTTCTATTGTCGTTTTTAGGGCTTTGTTTTTAAAATTGTTTAAAGTGCCCTTAAAGCCATTGCTGTTTATTGCGCCAAGAGGACTTATCACTATTCTATTGTTTTTATCGATTTTACCGGAAAATTCTATTTCATTGGTAGACAATGCGCTGGTAATTCAGGTTATTATGATTTCTGCTTTAGTTATGATGATTGGATTAATGACCTCCAGAACTAAGTGAAATTCAGCTCATTAGACTTCTTTTTTGTAACCGTTTATTTTCTTTTCAATTCTTTAAGAAATTTGGTGTTACTTTTACACTCATTACTATGAGTAAGAAGCAAGAAACTGTGACGTTTTTCCAATATGTTTTAAGTCAGCTGCATCATTTTTTCTGCAGGATGTCTGTTTCTATTTTGGTCCTGGTTTTTAGTTTTTCTTCTTTTTTTCCAGCGTATGCAAATGCCTCTTTAGATTATGGACGTCATTCTGCAATTATTAAAGCCCAGGCTTCTTCACAAACTAGTTTAAATATAATCACCGAAGCTGAGTCTGTTGAAGAAGACAAGACGGATTATATCAATTACAATATCACTTCTTTTTTTCTTTTTCCAAATGTAGAGGCTGATTATTCAAATAATCTTGCCAAGCGATTACTCGCCCTAAGTAATGATCTGAATAGAAGACCGAAGCTGCATTTTTTTATATTGTACCATTGTTGGAAGAACCATCTTAGTTAATCTCATTTTCAATTGGGCAGTTATTTCTGCCATTCTCTCTATTTTTTGGATTAACTAAATTTTCGTTAATGAAACGTTTTATACATGCCGCCCTATTAATGGGTGTAGCGCTTATTGTTGCATGCAATAACAAGGAAGAAGTTAAAAAAGAAACAGCTGTTTTTCAAGTAACCAATCCTGTTGAAACAGATACTTTGGTAATAAAAGAATATGTTGCTCAAATTCAGTCTATTAATCATATTGAGCTAAGGTCTCAGGAAAGAGGATATCTGCAAAAGATATTTGTGGATGAAGGTCAATTTGTAAGAAAAGGCCAGTTGATGTTCCAGATTATGCCCAATCTTTATCAGGCAGAAATGCAAAAAGCAAAAGCAGAGCTGAATTTTGCTGAAATTGAATACAACAATACCAAGAGTCTGGCCGATAATAATATTGTATCACCTAATGAACTTGCTCTTGCTAAGGCAAAGCTAAATAAAGCAAAGGCAGAGCTTGCTTTGGCGCAAACACATCTTGATTTTACAGAAGTCAAAGCGCCTTTTGACGGAATTATGGATCGATTCCATACTAGACTAGGTAGTTTAATTGATGAGGGTGAATTATTAACTACACTCTCTGATAATAGTAAAATGTGGGTTTATTTTAATGTACCGGAAGCTGAATACCTTAACTATATACAACAAAACAAGACAGTTAATTCTGTAAAGTTACAATTGCAGATGGCCAATAAAGCCATTTTTGATCAGACTGGTGTAGTTGAAACTATTGAAGCAGATTTTAATAATGAAACAGGAAATATAGCATTCAGGGCAACATTTCCTAATCCGAAAAGAATATTAAGACATGGTGAAACAGGCAATATTTTAATGCCAGTTCCACTTAAGAATGCCATTTTAATTCCGCAGAAAGCATCTTTTGAAGTACTCGATAAAAAGTATGTATTTGTTGTGGATAAAGATAATATTATTCATTCTCAACAAATTACAGTGGAGGCTGAAATGCCCCATTTGTATGTGGTTTCTGCAGGATTGACAAAAAATGATAGGATTTTATTAGATGGGTTGCGAAAAGTTAAAAACGGAGATAAAATTACTGCTCAGTTTGCCGAACCGCAGAAAGTCTTTGCAGAATTGCATGATTTACACGCTGAATAATTCCACAAAAAATTAACACAAATGTTTCAAAAATTTATAAAACGACCCGTGCTGGCGATTGTGATCTCGTTGGCCATCATATTTTTGGGAATACTGGCGATGGTCACCAGACCTGTATCCCAGTTTCCGGATATTGCACCTCCCCGTGTAATGGTATTTATTGCGTATCCGGGATCCAGTGCCGATGTGCTTGTTAAATCTGCCCTTATTCCATTGGAAAGAGCCATAAATGGTGTTCAGGGGATGCAGTATATTATTTCAGATGCTACCAGTGCAGGTGAGGCAACTATTCAAATTGTATTTGAGCCCGGAACTGATCCCAATGCTGCTGTAGTGAATGTAAAGACCCGTGTAGATCAGGTGATGAATAATTTGCCCACTCTGATTCAAAGAGAAGGGGTAGTGATTACGCCTATTCAGCCAAGTATGCTGATGTATGTGAATTTGTATAGTAAGGATAAAAATGCGGATGAAAAGTTTTTGTACAACTATGCAAACGTAAGTGTTTTGCCAGAGCTGCAGAGAATCAAGGGAATGGGTAGAGCACAGATTTTAGGTAGCAGGCAATTTGCTATGAGAATTTGGCTGAAGCCTGACAGGATGCGCGCCTATAATGTTTCCACGGAGGAAGTAATGGAAGCTATGAGTGAGCAAAGTGTAATTGGAAGGCCGGGTAGATTAGGCCAGGCTTCTGGTAAAACCGCTCAGTCGTTGGAGTATGTACTTACTTATAAAGGCAGATTCAATAAGCCGGAAGAATATGAGAATATTATAATTAAAGCAAATCCGGATGGAGAAAGTCTAAAGTTAAAAGATATTGCGGAAGTTGAGTTGGGTAGTGAATTCTTCGACATTTATTCAAATAAAGATGGTTACCCGGCAGCATCTATTGTGTTAAAACAAAACTTTGGAAGTAATGCAAGTAAAGTAATTGAACAAGTAAAAACAAAGCTGGAAGAACTAAAAAAAGATTTTCCTCCTGGCATGGAATATGAAATCAATTATGATGTTTCGAAATTTGTAAATGCCTCAATTGATAAAGTGC
>CALEST010000188.1 GCA_937907555.1 uncultured Sediminibacterium sp. | reverse complement strand
TATTGTAATTATGCTGATTACCTTCATTGCTTTTTATTTTACCGAAGAAACTTTTCATAAAGACCTGGACTTTGTTGAAAGACATTCCTAACTTATTCCGAATTGCTGCATGGAAGTAAGGGTAAAAAAAATATTGGTCATTCGTTTTTCTTCTATCGGTGATATCGTGTTGGCATCCCCCGTATTCAGGTGCCTAAAACAGCAGCTACCCAACGTTGAAATTCACTTCTTAACCAAGCGCTCCATGAAGGCGGTTACAGAAGCCAGTCCTTATATTGATCAGTTTCATTACCTGGATAAAAGTTTGCAGAACCTGATTCCTAAACTGATGAGTCAGCAATTCGATTATATAATAGACCTGCATAAAAACTTCCGGTCCTGGATGGTGCAATACCAGTTGAAAGTGCCGGTATATGCTTTTCAGAAATTGAGCTGGCAAAAATGGTTGCTCACCAAAACAGGAATCAATCGAATGCCTGAGCAGCATATTACTTTAAGAAGTTTGGCTGCTGTTGCTCCGCTGGGGGTAGTGAATGACGAGCAGGGCTTGGATTATTTTATTCCGGAAGGCAAAGGAATTTCATTGGAAGATTTACCTGTCTCTCACCGTTTTGGATACATCGCTATTGTTATTGGAGCATCTTATGCCACTAAGAAATTACCGGTGCCAAAATTAAAGGAGCTATGCCAACTCATAGATTATCCAATTGTACTCGTGGGTGGAAAAGAAGACCAGGAAGAAGGCGATGCCATTGCCCTTGCAGATGCTATTAAAATATACAATGCATGCGGAAAGTTTAGTTTGCATGAGTCAGCCGATATTGTAAAACAATCAAAGCTGGTGATTTCGCACGATACTGGCCTGCAATACATTGCCTGTGCATTTAACAAAAAAGTACTGGCTATATGGGGAGGCACTTCTCCAAAGCTTGCGGTTGAGCCCTATTATGGAAAAAATCAATTGCGCCAGCATGCCGGTGGAATTGCTTATCACAACTTTCTGGTGCCTGATTTGTCTTGTCAGCCCTGCAGCAATTACGGCACAAAAAAATGCCCCAAAGGGCATTTTAAATGTATGTTATTACAAGATACCCATCGCATAGCAGCTATGGCCATGCAATGGGTGCAATCTTTATAAGGTTTTCAACACGTCGTTCATGCTTCTTACCGCATCAGCACTCTTGTTGAATGCTGCCTGCTCTTCTTCATTTAACTTCAGGTCGATGATTTTTTCCCAACCGTTTCTGCCAATGGTTACAGGAACACCTAAGCAAATATCATTCTGACCGTATTCACCTTCCAGGCTAACACAGCAGGTAAATAATTTCTTCTCGTCGCGAACAATGCTCTCCACCAATGCAGCTCCTGCAGCACCTGGTGCATACCATGCAGAAGTACCAATTAGTTTGGTTAAAGTAGCACCACCCACCATGGTATCATTGATAATTTGCTGTTGTTGTTCTGCACTTAGGAAATCAGTTACAGGTGCACTGTTCCAGGTTGCATAGCGAATCAAAGGAATCATGGTTGTATCACCGTGACCACCTACTACCAAAGCATTCAAGTCGGATGGGCTGCAGCCTAAATGCTGGCTCAACTGATATTTGAAGCGGCTGCTGTCTAAGGTTCCACCCATACCAATGATTCTGTTCTTTGGAAGACCTGTTGCTGTTAGCGCCAGGTAAGTCATGGTATCCATTGGGTTGCTGATCACAATGATGATAGCATCAGGAGAATACTTTAAAATATTTTCGCAAACACCTTTTACAATACCTGCATTGGTTCCAATTAATTCTTCACGGGTCATGCCTGGTTTACGTGGCAAACCTGAAGTAATAACCACTACATCACTACCAGCAGTTTTACTGTAGTCGTTGGTGCTTCCGGTAATTTTGGTATCAAAACCCAGCAAAGCAGCGGTTTGCATCATGTCTTGAGCTTTACCTTCTGCAAAACCTTCCTTGATGTCTAACAATACCAGTTCAGTACATAATTCCTTACGGGCAATATTGTCGGCACAGGTTGCTCCAACGGCACCGGCACCTACTACAGTAACTTTCATAATCAGTATGATTTAAAGTGGTTAAATTGAGTGGTGCAAAGGTACGTGGGTACTGCTTATCTTTTGTGAATAAATTGCAATAATTCGGGTATTTCTACACCCTGTTCCCATACTTTTAAAAATTGCTTCTCTTTATTGTAGAGGGCTACAAAAGGGGTGAATTTTACCTGGTAAAAACTGGGTACAGCGTATTCCGGGTCTCTTCCGGTAATAATGTTGGGGTAAAGGTCAAACTGATATTTTCTGGCGAAGGCTTTAATATCATTAAAGTCTCTGTAGCTGACCCAGACAAACTGAATATTTTTCAGGCTATCCATGTTTCGAATCATCTGATCTGCTTCGTACTGGCAATGTCCGCAATCCGGACTGAAATATACAATACAGGTATAATCTGCTGCAGGAATCATGGTATGAGTAAACAAACTACTGTCTGTCAGGACCAGTTTAAAAGCGGGTATGCCAGGACTCTTCACATAATTGGGGCGATTGTCTACTGGGCTTTGTGCATTCACTAAACCAATGGTCAATAACAAAGTGCAAATCAATAATACTCTTTTCCAGTTCATATTAATAACAAATTGATGGTAAATAAATAGCTATTGTTTGCCAGCTTCCTGCATGCGCATATGTTTTGCGTCCTGTAAGAATTCTGAAGCGAAAATAAAATCGTTGAGCAGCTGGTCTTTACTGAAAATAATGTCTTTGTTAGAGCCTTCCCATTGTTTTTTTCCATTATAGAGATACAGAATATGATCCCCAATTTCCATCACACTATTCATGTCATGGGTAACCACAACTGTTGTCATATTATAATCAATGGTGATTTCACGAATAAGTTTGTCAATCACCATGGAGGTTAATGGGTCCAGGCCTGAATTGGGTTCGTCGCAAAAAAGGTATTTGGGATTCAAAACAATGGAACGGGCAATCCCCACCCTTTTTTTCATGCCTCCGCTAATTTCAGCAGGAAATCTTTTGTGTGCATTGCTCAGGTTAACTCGGTCCAGTACCTCGTCTACTTTTTTTAATTTTTCTCCATGGGTTAGTTTGGTAAACATGTCTAGTGGAAACTTAATATTCTCCTGAACGGTCATGGAATCAAACAAGGCGTTCCCCTGAAATAACATGCCAATTTGCTGGCGCAGTTCTTTCCGGGTTTTATCGTCCATCATCAGCAAATCGTTGCCGTTGTATTCAATACTGCCCCCTTCATCGGGTCTGATTAGCCCAACTATGCATTTGGTAAGTACGGTTTTACCGCTTCCGCTGCTTCCAATAATCAGATTGCATTTGCCACTCTCCATAATAGCATCAATACCCTGAATTATGACTCTGTCATCAAAACTTTTACTGATATTTTTTAGTGCAATCATGGTAATGCAATTCTATTTGGTAAACTACAAAAATCCTAGAAGATTTGGTTTTTTATTACATCCTCCAGGGTATC
>CALEST010000187.1 GCA_937907555.1 uncultured Sediminibacterium sp. | reverse complement strand
GAAGGGCAAACAAACCCTTACCCTAGTTACCTGCTTCCCATTAGGTAGTAACGAAAACCGATACGTAGCAGTTGCAAGACCTGTTTAAGTTTACCTTCATAATAAAAAAGCTCCTTATGGAGCTTTTTTTAAGTTTAATTCTTTTGATTCTTTATTCGTTATCGTTATTTCTTCTTCTTAAGAATGAAGGTAATGAATCTAAATCATCTTCATCTGATTGTTGACTTTGTCTTGGTCTTGTTAAGCTGCCTAATATACCATTAGACATTTGAGGTCTTTGCTCTTGTTGAGATTGTTGTTGTTTAGGAGCAGATTTATTCATTGGATTAACAGGGTTCATTCCCATAGTCATTAACTCTGAATTCATGTAATCAGATTCAAAGCCCGTTGCTAAAACTGTAACTTCGAACTTATCTTCGTAAGCTGGATCAATACTTGCTCCAAAGATAAATATTGCATCTGGATTAATTTTTTCTTTAACAATTTCTGCAGCCTCACTAATTTCTGTCATAGATAAGTCTCTACCACCTACAACATTAAATAACACACCTTTGGCACCGTCTATTGATACTTCTAGTAATGGACTTTCTATTGCCATCTTTGAAGCATCTGCTGCTCTATTTTCGCCATTTGCAGTACCGATTCCCATTAATGCTGTACCACCGTTGTCCATAACACTTCTTACGTCAGCAAAGTCTACGTTAATTAAACCTGTCTGAGTAATTAGGTTCGCAATACTTTTAACAGCTTGAGCTAAAATATCATCAGCTTTCTTCATTGCGTCTAAGAATGGAACATTCTTATCCATTGTTTCTAGTAATCTCTGATTTGGAACTACTATTAATGTATCTACTTTTTCTCTTAATTCTTCAATTCCTTTTAAAGCTGAATCCATTCTTCTTTTCATTTCAAAATGGAATGGCTTTGTAACAACACCAACTGTAAGTGCGCCTAAATTTTTAGCAATACCTGCAACAATTGGGGATGCACCTGTACCAGTTCCTCCACCCATACCTGCAGTAATAAATACCATGTCAGAACCTGCTAAATTTTCATGAATTAAATCAACACTTTCTTCAGCAGCTTTTCTTCCAATAATAGGGTTTCCACCACTACCTAGGCCGCGTGTAATTTGCTCACCTATTCTAAGTTTTATATCTGCCTTAGAATTCATTAAAGCCTGAGCATCTGTGTTTATAGCAATGAATTCAACATCTTGAATGTTATATTCATTGATCATCGTGTTTAATGCATTGTTTCCCCCTCCTCCTACCCCTACGACCTTTATCTTAGCCGAAAGTGCAGCCTGTGGTTTTACTAACATACAACCAAGTCTAAAAATTTAATTCGTATTTATATACTATGATAATAGTTCTAATTTTTCAAGCAGATACTAAAAAACAAAAGCCATTCGTTCAACTTCTGTGAACAATAATTTTGTTTACTGACAATAAAATTACGTTTTACTTATTTAAGCGACTGCTTAACGTTCAAACAAGTTACTCTATTCAAGGAAGGATATTCTTAAATATTCCGCCTAGTTTTCCAAAAAGACCACCTTGTGAGCTACCTTTTTTCTTAGAACCCGAGTTGGAAGAAAATTTACTATCGCCTCTGTAGACTTCATCGCCAAGTGCATAGATAATTAATCCCTGTGCTGCAGCATATGCAGGAGAAGAAATACCATCAACCAATCCATCCAAACCTCTTGGGTTTCCTATTCTAGCTGGCACACCAAAGTTCTTTTTTGCCAATGCTGTAATTTCAGGAACCAATGCACTGCCACCTGTAATAACAATTCCGGCTGGCAATTTATAGTCATTTCCAGATTGCTCTACATTTGCTTTTATTAAATCAAAAATCTCCTCTACTCTTGCGCCAATAATATCAGTGAATAATTTTCTTGATATTGTCTTAACGCCTTCAATATCTAGTTGAGTTACGTCTAGGATGTCTGTTTTCTTCGGTTTGTCATCTTCACCCTTATCTTTTGAATTTGCCATATCTGCAGATCTAAACACTTCCTCTGCTCTAATCTTTACTTTCTCTGCATCATCCAATGACAATCTTAATCCTGCAGCTAAGTCTCTAGTAATATTGCTTCCTCCAAATGGAATAGAAGTTGAATAAGTTATAGAATCTTCAACAAAAGTTGTAATTGA
>CALEST010000186.1 GCA_937907555.1 uncultured Sediminibacterium sp. | reverse complement strand
GAATAAGGATACCTATCAATATGATGTGGTTGACCTTACCCGTCAGGTGATATCTAATTATGCGTACAATGTATACAACGATATGATGCTCGCCTTCAACCAGAAAAACAGAGAATTGTTTTCTGAAAAATCTGAAGGCTATTTCTTTGCCGGAACAGGAAGCACATTGAATGCCTTGAGTGGCATGCCTTTGCAGTTACCTAAACTGGAAGAACTTATCAGCAATAATTATACAACTGCAACCCTTTCATTTGAAGAAGGCAAAATAATTGCCAAATCAGTAACACATACCAATCCACTGCTAAGCAATATTCTTAAAAAATATGCAGGACCAACAGTGAATACTTCATTGATTAACCAATACCCGTCTCAGAATATCAATGCAATTGTTATGGCATCCTTTAACCCAGAGATATTCGGTGGATTGCTGAAAGAATTGGAAGTAGAAAGCCTGTTGAATCAGTTTTTAGCTAAATCAGGAATCAGTTCTGCTGAAATGTATGGAGCCATTAAAGGAGATATAGCAGTCGTTATATCAGATCTGGGTGTTGGCAACAATGAACCCGACAAGAGAAAAGACGAACTAGAGATGATTAAGAAGAAACCAATGGGAAAAATGATTCTGAATATTCCTGCAGGGAATAAAGACAATTTCATGAAACTTATGGGTAAAATAGCCGATCAGGGATTCATTAGAAAAGCCGGCAATGAATACAAATCAGCGGACTTATTCGGACAGATGGGAATTTACCTGGTTGCCAATGAACAGGGATTAATTATTGCAAGCGACTCATTAACCTACACCCAATACAAGTTAACTGGTAATAAATCTACTATTAACAAAGAGGCGCTTGAGTACTTCAAAGGGAAGTCTACAGTTATGTATATAGACATTGCCAATACACTGAACGGATTCCTGAAAGACAGTAACAGTGGGTACAACAATTCCATGTTAACCGCCCGAAATACGATAAAAGATATTATTGGTACTTCAGAAAATTACAAGGACAATAAAGTAACTTCTGTTTTGGAAATCAACATGCAAAATCAGAAGCAAAACAGTCTGGTAACGCTGGTGAGTTTGCTAACCAATATTGCCGTGGATACAAGGGCTATTGCTAAGCGGGAAAAAGAAATGGAAGAGAAATTATTTCCATCCAGTATCCCAACTGTAATCAGAGCCAACTAATGCAATTTGAATTAGCGTCCATAATTCCAAAAGCAATTGCCGACAGACCATCTGTACAGCAATCGGATATTTGGGGCCAAAAAATTGCTTTTAGCAAAGGGAAAAATGTAAAAATTACGGCCCCTAGCGGTACGGGTAAAACTACATTGGTAAATATTCTATACGGTTTAAATAAAAACTATACAGGGCAGATTAATTATAACCAACAGGATTTGGCAAGCATTACACCTGTTGAAATTTCAACTTTGCGCCAATCTCACTGGAGCATTGTATTTCAGGACATGAAGCTGTTTCCTGCCATTTCTGCAAGAGAAAATATTGAATTGAAAAGAACCATGCAGAAATCTGTTGTTGACATTGCAGAAATGGAGCAAATGGCGAAATTTCTTGGCATTGATGCAATCTTAGATCAACCAGCGGGTATTTGCAGCTTCGGAGAACAACAAAGAGTTGCTATAATAAGAGCGTTGATGCAACCCTTTGATTTTCTGATTCTGGACGAACCATTCAGCCACCTCGACATCAACAATAAAAAAAAGGCAGCTCAACTTATACAAACCGCATGTGATAAACGAGGCGCAGGAATCATCATCACCGATCTGGATAAGGATGAATATTTCGAATATCAGGAAAGCTTAAATCTATAAACTTGTTTAACAGTCTTCTTAAAAAATTAATTCTCAAACAATCCGGCAAATCTAAAATTTGGATTGCCAGGTTGGGATTGGGCATTGCAATATTTTTATTATTGACTGCCATTCAGATTCAAAGCAATTATGATTTTCTGTTAAACAATCAATCCAATAAAGATAGCATTGGAGATTTTCTGGTGATTAATAAGGTGCTGAACAATGAAACCATTGGCAATACGGCATTAGACAGTTCACTAATTGCAAAACTGAGAGAACAACCCTTTACACAATCAGTTGGCATTTTAACCCCCAGCAGATTTAAAGCCAGTATTCAAAGCATCAGCGACCGATTTCCCTTCTATACAGATATTTCATTTGAGAGTGTCCCGGATTCATTTATAGACATCAGCAATAGCAATTTCAGCTGGAAACCGGATGCAGATTTTGTTCCGGTAATTGTACCCAATATGTTTCTGGACATTTACAATTTTCAATTTTCCATATGGCAGAATTTACCACAGCTGAGTCCGGAAATTGTAAAAATGATTGTTTTTAAAATTACGGTTTATGGAAGAAATGGGCCAGTTCATTTTAATGCAAAAATTGTAGGATTCAGCGATCGTATAGCATCCATGCTGGTGCCTACACAGTTCATTGAGTGGGGCAATCAATATGCAGCTACAAAAGAATCCAACTCAGTTTCAAGACTTGTCATTAAAACAAAAGACCCTTCAGATCCTGCCATCGCAAGCTTTTTCAAGGAAAATAAGCTTGATACGAATGATGAGAAACTACGCTTTAGTAAGTACAGAAAAATCATAGATGCAGTAGTAAGTATTGCCGGATTTACCGGCTTGATTATGCTGGTATTCTCGGTTCTCATTTTTACGCTTTTTATACAGTTGAATATAGCCAACAGCAAAGAAGAGATTGCACTTTTAATTACGCTTGGTGCCTCACCGTTCCAATTGTCAAAGTTCTTATTCCGGAATTTTTTCCCAGGCAACCTCATCAGTATTGCAGGAGGCATTTTTCTGGTAAGTCTGCTTCAATTCATGCTTCAGCATCTATTAAAGACACAGGCCATATTTATTCCAGCCTATATCTCTTTCCTAACCCTGATAACAGGAATTGTTTTAATTGCTTTACTCTGGTTTATAACCGTAAAAACAATCAGAAAATATATTTATTTGTAAGTGTTTAGAATCTCCTTAACCATTTCTAAAGAGAGGGGCTTGGTAATATAATCTACCACCATTGGGAATTCACGGGCTTTGTCTCTGTCATAGGTATCTATGGAAGAGGAAAGTACAATTACTTTTGAATTCACAGAATAACGCTGATAATTCAACAGAAATTCCCAGCCACTGCTGAATGGAAAATTAACATCGAGCAGAATTAAAAAATCACCTGAATTGTCGTTTATCTGCAAATAAGCTTCCGCAGAAGAAATGGTATCAAAAACCAAAACTTCCATATTGGAATCTACCATTTCAATAATTCGCTTATTGATGATATTGGTAAATGCATCATCATCAATTAAAATTACTTTTTTATACTGCTGATTCCGCTTATAGAAATTAAAATATCCATCGGTTTGATTGAAAGAAAGCTTATGATTTATTTTGAAAATGGTACTATTGATTACCTGAATGGATTTTCGTGCAGCACTAATCATTTCGTTTCTCTCTTTAAGATTAATCTCAGGATTATCAAGCATTTGAACAATTGACTGAATTTTAGCATACTCATGTCTCAACTCATGTGAAGTAATAAACGACAACTCACGAAATGTTTTATCATTTTTCTTTTGTTGATGTTCAAACCATAGAATATCCGACATATCGGTCATGATGCCAGAAATGCATTCAATATTGTTTTCCGTGATTAATTTTCCACAACGTACATTGTAAACTTTGTTTGTATTTTGCTTACTAACAAATCTTATGTTTTCTCCCTCCGGATTAAAAATAATAGGATCAGAAGAAGTAAGTAATTTCTCCAGTAGATGCCTGTCATCCACATAAGCCAATTCAAATAATTGATCAAATGAAATTGTAGTAGTACCGCTTATCTGATCAGTAAATAAAAGCTCAAAGTGCTGATTGAAATATAAAAATTCACGTTTCTGCTGATTCGCAATAAACAAGGCATTCTGGGAAAGGCTAAAAAATGACTTTAGCGCCTCGAAAACGCAGCCAGGTTGTGCAGCAAAAACATTTGAATTATCCATAAAATCTGCAAAAAAGGACCTGAATGATATGGTAGGCCCTTTCAGATTGTAAAGGTTGTTTGCTTTAGGTTAATATACTGTGGTACTTATATGTATAAGCATACGTGATTTCACCCTATTTTTTGTAGTGGTAAATTTATATAATTGATTTTCAATTCTTAACATATAATATTGTAATTATATTAAAA
>CALEST010000185.1 GCA_937907555.1 uncultured Sediminibacterium sp. | reverse complement strand
TACAATGGCTCTTTGTTTGGCTTTATCGTTAATACCAGCTTCTATTCCTTCCAGTTGTAATGACATTCCATGTTTGCCTTTATAAATATTTCCAGTAATAAAAAAACCAATACTGGATTGATAGGATTCCATTTTATTGGAGAATTTCTCCGCCATCTGTTTTCCGGAATTTCTTCCATGGGCTACCAAACTATGGAAAACCAATTCCATTTTCTCCATATTAATAATGAATAATCTTTTTTCAGAGCTGGGTTTACTAAAATCTGCTATGGTTAGGAACTGCTGATTGTTTAACTGCCCCGAAAGCTTTAGTTGCTGGTAAACCTTAACTGCATTTTGAAGTGCATCTATACTGATGTTGAACTTACTTGAAAGTGTTGCAATTGAATTTTTCCATCCTTCTATAGGATTGGATGTTTTATTGTTGAATGCCTGCGTACTGAATAAAATGAGCAGACTGAACAGGAGTATTTTTTTCATAGGGGGTGTGTTCGGAAAACTAGACAATAATTATTCCGCATGCAAAATTACCGCTATTATAGCCGATTTGCCCTTGAAAACTGTTAAAATGGCATTTTATATATTGGCTTGAGTCGATTTAGAAGAAATTTCCCTTACTGTTTTGTCGATTTCGTTAGCTGAACTCACTACAATTTCCATGATTTCTTCCTGTGTAACCCCTGCTTCGTCTTTTATATCAAGCAATGCAATGGCGCCCATCATCCTGGCCAATGGGGCTCTTACTACGTGAGATTGAATCCATGAAATTTCTCTAAGTGCTTTGTTTTGCAGTTCTATTGCAGCCAGATTTTTTTCCAGTTCAGCAGTTCGCTCTGCTACTCTTTCTTCCAGGATTGCATTTTGATTGGTTAACTGCGATAAGAGATAAACAGTATAAAGCAGGTTTTTGATTCTCAGGTCAACTTCTGTAAGATCGAATGGTTTGGTTAAAAAATCGCTGGCACCGCCTGACAATGCTTTCTTTTTAGATTCCGGTGTAATATCGGCTGTTAAAACCAAAATGCGCATGAGTTTAAGTGCATGAGGCTCTTTATTTAACTGATCTAGGATATCGAATCCAGAAACTTCTGGCATCATCAGGTCTAATAAAATTAATTCTGGTTGAAATTTTTTTATAGTTTCAATCGCTTTAGTAGAGTCCGTAACAGAAAGGACATTGGTATATCCCTTCATCAATAATAAATTTTCCAATACTTCTATATTGGCAAGTGTATCATCAACAATCAAAATTCTACTGTCTTTTAAATCTTCTCTC
>CALEST010000184.1 GCA_937907555.1 uncultured Sediminibacterium sp. | reverse complement strand
TCACCTACCATTTGCGAAGGCACCACCCACTGATCAAACTCTTCCGCAGTAAGGTATCCAAGCTTAATAGCCATTTCCTTCAAAGTAGTTCCTTCCTTGTGAGCAGTCTGAGCAATTTCAGCGGCTTTGTAGTACCCAATCTTGGTGTTTAGTGCAGTCACCAGCATCAAAGAATTGTTTACGTGCTTCTGAATATTCGCTTCAATGGGTTCAATACCCACCGCGCACTTATCGTTAAAGCTTACACAGCCATCTCCAATTAATCGGGCACTGTGTAAGAAGTTGTAAATCATTACTGGCTTGAATACGTTCAATTCAAAATGACCGTTAGAGCCACCAATATTAATCGCAACATCGTTCCCCATTACCTGTGCAGCAATCATGGTCAATGCTTCACACTGGGTTGGGTTTACTTTACCGGGCATGATAGAAGAACCTGGTTCGTTGTCTGGAATAAACAATTCTCCAATTCCGCTTCTTGGTCCAGAAGACAACATGCGGATATCGTTGGCAATCTTCATCAGGCTAACGGCTACTGTTTTCAAAGCACCATGTGCTTCTACAATTGCATCGTGTGCAGCCAATGCTTCAAACTTGTTTTCAGCCGTTACAAATGGCAATCCGGTTAGGTTGGCAATATGCTTGGCCACATTTACATCATATCCTTTAGGGGTATTGATGCCAGTACCTACTGCAGTTCCACCCAATGCCAGTTCACTTAAGTGTTCAAGGCTATTTTTGATGGCTTTTAATCCATGGTTTAACTGAGAAACATAACCACTGATTTCCTGACCTACAGTTAAAGGAGTAGCGTCCATGAAATGCGTACGACCAATCTTTACAATATGCATGAAAGCTTTGCTTTTGGCAGCAAGTGTATCGCGTAATTTTTCAATTCCGGGAATAGTGGTTTCTACTAAAATTTTGTACGCTGCAATATGCATGGCAGTGGGGAACGTATCGTTACTGCTCTGAGACTTGTTTACATCATCATTCGGATGTAGGAACTTGTCTTTATCTGTTAAGCTTCCGCCTTTCAATACGTGTCCGCGATAAGCAATCACTTCGTTCACGTTCATATTGCTCTGCGTACCGCTACCCGTTTGCCAAACAACCAATGGGAACTGATCACTTAAAGTACCAGATAAAATTTCATCACATACAGTTCCAATTAGTTCTGCTTTTTCAGCTGGTAATACACCTGCTTCCATATTGGTTAAAGCCGCAGCTTTCTTTAAATAAGCAAATGCCGCAATAATTTCTTTTGGCATTTTATTAATGTCCTGTGCAATTGGAAAATTCTCAATACTGCGCTGTGTCTGTGCGCCCCAGTATACATGTGAAGGTACTTTCACCTCGCCCATGGTATCTTTTTCTATTCTGAATTCCATATATTGGTTTTTAACGGTTTATTTCTACTATTTCGAAAATCTTACTTGAATTTGTAAGTCAAGCTCGCGATTGGCGATTGATTATTTCCCTGCAAAATTCGCCTTGCGTTTTTCTAAGAAAGCAGATGTTCCTTCTTTCATGTCTTCAGTTCCAAAACAGTTGCCGAACTCTGCAATCTCCACGCTGTATCCGTTTACATTTTCTTTGTACACCGCATTGGCACTGAGTATGCAACCTGCAACCGCCAAAGGCGCTTTTTCATTGATTACAGACAATATAGAAACTGCTTTTGCTATCAACTCTTCCGGAGCTACTACATAGTTCACCAATCCGTATTGTAAAGCAGTAGCGGCATCAATCATACCGGCACCCATCAGCAATTCCAGTGCACGTCCTTTACCAATCAATTGCACCAAACGTTGTGTACCACCATAACCAGGAATCAAACCCAGGTTTACTTCCGGCTGTCCGAATTTTGCGTTGTTCGATGCAATGCGGAAATGACAACTCATCGCCAGTTCGCATCCACCCCCTAATGCAAAACCATTCACGCAGGCCACAACAGGCTTAGGAGAATTTTCAATCTTAAAAAATATGTCTTGTCCTTTTTTAGCGAGGGCCATTCCTTCTGCAACAGAAGCACCAACAAATTCACTGATGTCTGCGCCTGCAACAAAAGCCTTGGGGCCTGCACCGGTAATGATTACCGATTTAATCTCGGCATTGCTGTACACTTCATCCATGGCGGCACTCAAATCGCTCATTACCTGCTGATTCAGTGCATTTAATTTGTCAGGACGATTAATGGTAATAGTGAAGATACCCTGGTCGAGGGCAGTCAATAAAGTTTGGTAAGCCATCTCGTTAAATTTGGCGCAAAGATAAGCCAGAGAGGGATTATAATACGTTAATATTAATCATAATATGGAAGGACGAAGTAGTAAAACCAGTTTGGTATTGAATTCGTGTTAATTCTCAATTTCCCGTTCTCAATTTCTGCAATCAGTTCTTGCGTTTTATCCGAATTATCAAATAGTTAAACCCTATCAGCAAGTAAGATTGCTGGATACAAATTTTCTAATGTGCTGTAATATCTTGCTCTTAATTTATCAGGATTCACGTTGTGCCCCCCCTTTTTAACCCTATCCTTGACCCGCTCTATATTAATGTCAGGATTATCAATACAAACAAAATAAAGGTAAATTTTATATCCTTTTTTCTTGGCTGCTGTGAGTTCTTTGAGTTTGCTTTTATGACTCATAACCGTTTCAAAAGCAAATCCATTCCCATTTTTATACATTGCCCATCTTATAAATGATGCAATTAGGGCAGCTTTGTAACTATGAATATTATGAGAATCAACAACAATACAATTTTCCCTCAATCCTATTTTAATTTCATGTCCCTCTTCTTTAGCCTTTTCTATCAATGATTTGGCTTCACTTTTTTTAAGAAAATCAGATAAGTCCTTTGCGCTTAGATTTAAATTATAATTGGATAAATCAATCCATTTTTGATTTGTAATAATGCGCTCAATTTCATCCGCATTGATAAAAGGGATTTCACTAAAATGTCCCTTTACATTATCGAAAAGCGTTGATTTTCCCGAACCGTTGGGACCACAAAATATTCTTAGCTTTTTAAGCCTTTGCATTTAGGACTGTGCCTTTTTTTAGGTTGAGTCTATTGGGGAATACTTGTTTATGATTCCCTACAATTATTACATCACCATCTGGGCTTTCTTTGTAAATAACTCCTTTTTTTATGTAAGTAATGTCCAATCCCAAAGCTTTTGAAGTACGAATTGCATTCTTTGCAGCCTTTTTGGCAGCCTTAATCAAAAGAGCTGACTCGGCCGATAGTTTTGCTTTTCTTGGCTTTCTTATTGCTGTTTTCTCCATTATGCTTTTACTTTCAAACTTAAATTACAAAATTTTACTCGCTAAGAACTAAAAAGGTCTGTTAACTTTCACCCATTCCTTAATATAGCTGGCGATATCAGTAGTGGAAGTACCGGGGGCAAACAATTCCCCCACGCCCATATCCTTAAGCGCTTTCATATCGTCATCAGGTATAATCCCGCCACCGGTAAGCAATACATCGTTCAATCCTTTTTCTTTCATTAAGCCAATGACTTTAGGGAAAACGGTCATATGAGCACCGCTCAGGATACTGATGCCAATGGCGTCCACGTCTTCCTGCAATGCAGCGTTCACCACCATTTCAGGGGTTTGTCGCAGGCCGGTATAAATTACTTCCATGCCTTCGTTGCGCAAAGCAGTTGCAATAATTTTTGCTCCGCGATCGTGTCCGTCTAATCCCACTTTTGCTACTAAAACCCGAATAGGTCTGTTCATATCACTGGTTAATTATGTTCCAAAATACTCAACACTTTTCTAATTCTATCTATCGTGGCTTGCTTGCCGATGATTTCTGCAATATCAAAAACGCCGGGCCCAAATTTACCGCCCACGAGCATGATGCGCAATGGCAACATCAGTTCGCCGGGTTTTAAATCCTGCGCCGCTGCAATTTCCTTCAATGTTTTTTCTAAATCATGTGCTTCCCAAACCACGCTGCTTTCATAAGCTTTGGCGAGTTCAATGAAGAACATATTTTTCTGGTCATTCCATTTAGGTTGGATGGAAGCTGTATCAAACGCAGCAGGTGTTGCAAAGAAGAAAGCAGCCTGTGGCACAAAGTCGGCCAGCAATGTGCAGCGCTCTTTCACCAGCTGAATCACGCGCAACAAAAGCTCGCGATCCACGCCCGCAGAAGCCGCACTTTCACCCGCTACAAATCCCTCAACCCCAGCCCCAGCAAGGGTTTCCGCAACCTGGTCTACCAGTTGTTCCGGAGCAGCGCGTTTAATCCACTCCTGGTTATACCACAATGCTTTTTCATAATTGAACTTAGCGCCACCTTTGTGAACGCGGTCCATCGAAAATGCACGGATCAATTCTTCCATGGTAAAAATCTCCTGATCGGTACCATCGTTCCAACCCAGTAAAGCCAACAAATTCACGAAAGCTTCAGATAAAAATCCGCGCTCTTTAAAGCCAATGGTTTTTTCACCTGTCTTGGGATCGGTCCAGTCCATGGCAAATACAGGGAAGCCCAAACGATCACCGTCACGCTTGCTAAGCTTACCGTTTCCATCGGGTTTTAAAATCAATGGAAGGTGCGCCCACTGCGGCATTTCAGCCGACCAGCCCAAATATTGCCACAATAAAATATGAACGGGTGCACTGGGCAACCATTCTTCTCCACGAAATGCGTGGCTGATTTTCATTAAGTAATCATCCACCACTACGGCTAAATGATAAGTAGGCATACCATCCGCTTTCAGCAACACTTTATCATCCACCTGAGAAGTATGAAAACTCACTTCTCCACGAATCATATCGGTAAACGTAACGGTTTCATCCAATGGCATTTTAATGCGCACTACATGGGGCGTACCCGCAGCTAGTAATGCTGCAACTTCATCGGCACTCAATGTAAGTGAGTTGCGCATTTTAGCACGCAATACATGATTGTATTGAGGCGAAGGGTTTTCTTCTGTTTTGTATTGTACCCGCATTTGATCCAATTCTTCAGGGGTATCAAATGCATAATACGCATGGCCGGCATTTACCAGCTGCTCTGCATATTGCTTATAAGTTGCTTTTCTTTCACTCTGTCTGTAAGGCGCATGAGGTCCGCCATGCACAGGACTTTCATCTGGCGTAAGACCACACCAGGCAAGGGTATTGAAAATATATTCTTCCGCACCGGGTACAAAACGACTCTGGTCGGTGTCTTCAATTCTCAGAATAAAATCACCGCCATGTTTTTTAGCAAACAAGTAATTAAATAATACCGTTCTAACACCGCCCAAATGCAATCCGCCTGTAGGGGATGGGGCAAAACGCACCCTTACTTTCTTATCCATGCTGCAAATATAAATCATTCGTGCAGCCCTAATGAATATCTTTGATCCATGTATCTGGTAAAAACTCCCTGGTGGCTAAGGGCCTGGTTTTCGGGCTATACCTGGCGCATGCCTCGTACGGATAAATCCATCTATCTCACTTTCGACGATGGGCCGCACGAAAAAGCCACCCCCTTTGTGCTGGATACTCTTCAACAATACCAGGCCAAAGCCAGTTTTTTCTGCATCGGAAAAAATGTGCGCAAACACCCGGAACTCTATCAGCGCATCATTGCCGAGGGTCATACCGTGGGCAATCATACCGAGCATCATATGAATGGATGGAAAACGCCGGACGATCAATACCTGCAGAATATACGGCAGGCCGAAGAAGTAATTGAGAGTTCATTTTTCAGACCCCCATATGGCCGAATCCGCCGCAGTCAGGCGAAAAAGCTGGATAAGCAAATTATTATGTGGGATGTGTTAAGCGGAGATTTTGATCCCAATTTAACTCCGGAAGGATGCCTGGCTTATTGTATTAAACATACCGAAGCGGGATCCATTGTGGTCTTTCACGACAGCGAAAAAGCATTCGCAAAAATGTCGCATGCATTGCCCAAAGTGCTGGACTATTTTTCGCAGCAGGGCTATCAGTTTAAAGCGCTGTAATAGCTATAAAAATGGAAGGCCAGGGTAGAAACCCCGGCCTGTTTTTAATCCGTACCCTATGAAAACAAAGGTTACTGCTGCTGTTTTTCAACTTTCGCAGGGATTCATTTAATATCTTAATGTTCGTCTTTCGGTTTAATTACCTTTCGTGCATATATAAACGCAGTGCTGTTAACTTTATTTTAAATGCACTAAAAAAAAGTAGAATTTTGATGCATGAAATGGATCGATACGCACTGTCACTTATATGTAGAAGAATTTAAAGATGATGTAGATGCAGTGATAGCAAGGGCTCAGGCCCATGGAGTTACCCAATTTTATTTACCGGGCATCGACAGTGAATCTATTCCGGCCATGCTGGCCCTGGAAGCCAGCTACCCGGGGGTATGCAAAGCCATGATGGGATTGCACCCCTGCTATGTAAAAGAAAATGTGCAGCAGGAGCTGGCCATTGTAGAACACTGGTTGGAGCAAAGAGATTTTTGTGCCATTGGAGAAATCGGCCTTGATTATTACTGGGATACCCATTTTAAAAAAGAACAGCAGGAAGCATTTGCCACCCAGATGGAATGGGCGGTACAAAAAAATTTACCGATTGTAATTCATACCCGAAATGCCATGCAGGAAACCATTGACATGGTAAAACCTTTTGCGGCCAGGGGGCTGAAGGGAATTTTCCATTGTTTCAGCGGATCCTACGAGTCGGCGCAGCAAATTGTGAATATGGGTTTTTTACTGGGGATCGGAGGGGTGCTTACTTATAAGAATGCAGGCCTGCCCAAGGCATTGGAAAATATTGGCCTGGAGCACCTGGTGCTGGAAACCGATGCGCCTTATTTAAGTCCGGTTCCCTACCGGGGCAAACGCAACGAACCAGGGTATCTGGTGCACGTTGCAGAAGTTTTGTCAGCGGCCAAGGGGATTACAACCGCCGAATTAGCGGAAATCACTACTGCCAACGCAACTGCCTTGTTTAGAGGATAGGTTTTTCAATCTGCCGATTTGCGCCTATATTTGCAGCCCAATAAAACAACCATATACAGAGAGGTGTCCGAGTGGTTGAAGGAGCACGCCTGGAAAGTGTGTATACGGGAAACTGTATCGAGGGTTCGAATCCCTTCCTCTCTGCAACAAGATGAACAGAAAAAACCTGACGAAGTCAGGTTTTTTTATGCCCAGACGCGAGTCCAGACACTTGTGTCTGAGCGAGCGGAAGGGGCATAAAAAACCAGGTCACTGCGTGCCCGGTTTTTCCCGTTCACTCTTATTGCTACCCCCACCCGGGGATCAGCTGCGCAGCAGCTAATCCTATATTAGCGCAGCTAACTAAAAGGCAGCGAAGCTAATCGCTGGGTGCAGCTGTGCATTCCCGAAGGGTAGAGCAGCTAATCCAAAGGGCATAAAAACACCATGTTTGCCCCAATTTATGTAAATTGCGACAGTAGACTAGCCTAATTTATATAAATATGGATATTCCTCGTATACTACAAACGCAAATTGAGTCCAAAATTGGACAACAAAAAGTAATCCTACTTTATGGTACAAGACGAACGGGAAAGACAACAATCATAGAAAAGGTTGTTCAAAAATATTCGAAAGATGCAATGCTTTTGCATGGAGAAGATATGCAGATATCAAACATCTTACAAAATAGAACGGTTTCAAATTATCAAAAACTAACCAGCGGAAAGAAAATCATTATTATAGATGAAGCACAAGCCATTCCAGAGATTGGCAAAATTTTAAAACTATTAATTGATACGGTAAAAGGTATTACAGTAATAGCAACTGGAAGTAGCAGTTTTGATTTAGTAAATAGCGCTGGAGAACCATTGGTTGGAAGAAATTTTGAATTTTATTTATTCCCGATCGCTCAGGTTGAATTGTCCACTATTGAAAATTTTATTGCGACCAATCAAAATTTAGAAGAGCGGCTTGTTTATGGAAGTTATCCTGAGTTGTGGCATTTAAATACTATACAAGAAAAAGAAACTTATTTAAAGCAAATGGTTAATAGCTATTTGTTGAAAGATTTGCTTTCTTATGAAAATATAAAGGGAGCTGATATTCTTTTTAAATTATTGCAAATGCTTGCTTGGCAATTAGGTAGTCAGGTAAGTACGGTAGAATTAGCCTCACATTTACAAATAAATAAAGCTACAGTTGAACGGTATTTAGATTTACTCTCCAAAGTATTTATCATCTATCCATTAACAGGATATAGCAATAATCTTAGAAAGGAAGTTACTAAAAGTAAGAAGTGGTATTTTTTTGATAATGGAATCAGAAATGCTTTAATAAACAATTTTAGTCCTTTGAGCCAACGAAATGATATTGGTCAGTTATGGGAACAATATATTTTAAGTGAGCGTATTAAATTCAATCGCTACAATAATTATCAACCTCAATACTATTTCTGGAGAACTTATGATGGACAAGAAATAGATTTGCTTGAATTAAATAATGGTCAGTTACAAGCATTAGAATGTAAATGGAAAGAGTCAAAAGCTAAAGTTCCGCTTGCTTTTGCTAAAGCATACCCAGAAGCTAAATTTTCAATAGTAAACAAAGACAATTATTTAGATTGGATTACCACTTCTCAACATATATGAATTAACCAAGTCTATACATATTTTGACCAATAGGTAAACTGCCCCTGATTGGGTATTCATATAAAGTATATTTGAAAGCAAGGTTCAAGTACCCTTTCAAATAAACTTTTTATCATGAAAAATTTTGTTTTAGTCCTAATAGCATTTTTTGCTTTTTCTTTTCCAGCTTTTGCACAGCCCAGCAACAATAAAATTCCTGAGCCTTTTGCTCAAATAAAAAGAGCAGGTGAAAAAGAAGTATATATTCCGGGCAAAGTTTTTCGTACACCCGATAATAATAATTATCTAAGCGATACCAGTGAATTTAGTTTTAGCAGAATGGCTGAGTCTAAAAATATAGTTGTTTTTTGGGCAAAGGAATTTGGAAAAGATCCAATGCAAAACCCCAATGAACAAAAGCGTTTTAATGTATCCAATGCCCTGGAAGAGTTAGAGCGGTTTTATGATTATTATGTGAATCAGTTAAAATTGGTAGTAAGAGGAAATTCTTTAACAGACCAGTATAAAATGGTGCTATATGTTATTGGTGGAGAGGGTGCAACTGCATTTGGTGGGGGAGCGGATAATAAAATCGGGATGCTATGGACGCCTGCAGCCAGAATGAATAAAGCACCATACGGTGCACTGGCGCACGAATTAGGACATTCTTTTCAGTTTATGATCAGAGCCGATAATAAACGCGGACCAAGAGGATCTATTGCTGAAATGTCTGCACAGTATATGTTGTGGCTTTATCCGTATTGGATGACTTTATGTAATCCCTTCCTCTCTGCATAATTTTTTATCCTGCGTTAAGGGTAAAGGAGAAGGCACTCCCCTTTCCTAAATCACTGATTACAGTAATTTCTCCTCCCTGCGCCTCAATAAATTCTTTGCTGATGCTAAGTCCAAGTCCAGTCCCTTCTTTTTTAGAGCTGGGTATTCTAAAGTAACGATCAAAAATCTTGTGGATGTATTTAGGTTCAATGCCCTGACCAGTATCCATCACGGAAAACTTGATTTTATCATTTTCTGCACGTACTTCAATATGAACAGTAGCATTTTCGTGACTATATCGAATTGCATTGGAAACCAGGTTGATCAAAACCCAGCTGGTTTTGTCTTTGTCTGCCGATACTGTAGAAACTGAAGGGTCAATCGAAATGGACAATTGTATGTTTTTATTATTAGCTGCCAGTTTATTTGCAGTAACTGCAGCATTAATGATTTCTTCAATAGGAGTGGATTGAATTATCATCTGAATAGACCCGGTTTCTACCTGGGTCATGTTAAGTAATTCACTGGTAATTTTCAAAAGTCTGGTTGTATCTTCTTTAATGCTTTCAACCATGTTTTTTTGCTCCGGGTTCAGTTCTCCCAAATGTTGATTCTCCAGCAGGTCCAGGCTCATCCGAATGGAAGCAATAGGCGTTTTTAGTTCATGAGACACTGTTGCAATAAAATTGGTTTTGGCGTAGTCTAATTCTTTATAGGGAGTAACATTTTGCAATAAGATAACAATTCCAATAAGCTGTTCTACATGCTCTCCTGAAGGAATGATTTTGATGGGGATGATTTCTTTTTCAAAATAGCTTTCTTTGTTATCTGCATAAATCTTTATTGGTATTTTATTTTGTTGTTTGGGTTGGATAGGTTCGTATAAGTCTTTTACCAATAATCTAATCAAATCATTTTTCAAAGCTAGTTCTTCGGCAGATTTACCCACAATTTCATCTGCTTTAATGCCACAAATTCTAATTGCCATATTGTTCATAAACAATACTTTCTTGTTGTGGTCTAAACCTATTACAGGATCCTTCAAATTGTTAATCAGGGTTTCAATTCTTTTCTTTTCAATCAGTAATTTTTGAAGACTACTAGCCTGGTATTCTTCCAGTTTTTCCGCCATGGTATTAAAGGAAGAAGCCAAAACTCCGAATTCGTTTTTTTTGTTAAAATGTAATCTTCTGGAATAATTTCTTTCCGCAATTTCTTTTATACTTTCTGTTAATTCTCGAATCGGATTAGCAATATTTCCTGGCAGATTAAATAGTAAGGTAAAT
>CALEST010000183.1 GCA_937907555.1 uncultured Sediminibacterium sp. | reverse complement strand
AGAAGGTACAGAATCAGCAGCGTAAGCTTATTAAAAGAAATTCTTAAAGGGCTTGTTATTTATAACAAGCCCTTTTTCTTTCACTTTCCGCAGGATAATTGTAATAAACATAATACCTTTTAAGATATATTACGCATGGAAGAACTGCACACCTAGCTCATTCCAAAATTTGCACCCTTATAATTAAAAAAGCGGATTATAGAGCAGAGCAGCGTAGTGTTTTATTTAATTTTGATGTATCCTTTGTTAGGTATCAATCTAATATGTCAGATTCTATAAATATTCCACAACCAATTGCAATCCCAGCTCCACAGAGCCCTGTTGCTGCACCTATTAACAGTAATAGTAATAGTGCTGCTACATTACCGGTTATGGACTTAGAATTTGAGATTGCAACATTAAAAAAGAAAATTGATGAAGCTAAAATGCCAGATGATCTAAGAGCAAAGGCGGAAGGCATGTTGCTTAGATTGGTTAAGATGTCTCAAAAGGGCAATTTCTCTCAGGAATTTGAACCAGTATCTGAATACATTAACTGGATTGTCAAAATACCATTTAGCCAGTATTCCCAGGAAAGCGGTGACATTAATCAGGTTAAAGAAACTCTATTAAAAAACCATTATGGCTTAGAGCCTGTAAAAAACAGCATTTTAGAATACTTGGCAGTTTTGCAACTGCAAAAAATGGAAGAGAAACAACACCAATCCGAAGCACAAAACAGCGGAATGGAAGTTTTGCAAGGAAGCAGTTCTCACTCTCCTGTTTTGTGCTTCGTAGGTATTCAAGGTGTAGGTAAAACATCTATGGCCAAATCTATTGCCCAAGCTTTAAATCGAAAGTTTATTAGAATATCATTGGGGGCACTAGGTTCTGTTACAGAAATTAGAGGTATTCCAAAGGGAAATATCAGTGCAGAGCCTGGCCAGGTTGTTAAAGCGCTGGTCAGAACTCAGTCTATGAACCCACTAATTTTATTAGATGAAATTGATAAAGTAAGTAGTGATACTGGTTTAAGATCAGATGTCATGGCGGCTTTGTTAGAAATTTTGGACCCAGAACAAAATGCTACATTTATGGATAAATATTTAGATTATCCATTAGATTTATCTAAGGTGATGTTTATAACAACTGCAAACAATCTTGGCGGTATTTCTGCAGCTCTATTAGACCGTTTAGAAGTTATTCGTTTTGGTAGTTATACAGATAACGATAAGCGAGTGTGGTCTTGCCTTGTCCAGAAGCGGCA
>CALEST010000182.1 GCA_937907555.1 uncultured Sediminibacterium sp. | reverse complement strand
AGAAAAGACAGATTGCCACAATCCGCTTGTTCCTGCAATCTCTTTTTTAATAAATTTTCCTTTGTCATTTTCAAACAATGTAATATTCATCCACTCCCCTGTTACTACAATATCTTGCCATCCGTCTTTATTAAAATCGATTGTAGTTGAACTGGTTGCAATGCCCAAAGCCGTTGCATCAATTGTGTTTTTATTCGCTAATGAAAACTTTCCATTCCCGTCATTCAACAATAAATAGGAGGACTGTGGAATACCAAACATTTTGGCATTGGCCAAACCAGTAACAAAAAGATCAATATCCCCATCTTTATCATAATCAGCATGAGTAAGAGAAGACTTATTATAAGCCAAGGAAGGAATAAGACTGTCAGCCACCATAAATCCCCCTTTTTTATCATTCAAATAAAAGTGGTCGAGCAATGCAGGGTTACCATCATCGTACTGATTCCCACCACTTACAATATATAAGTCGGGGTATCCATCCTTATTGGCATCAAAGAAATTTGCATCTACTTTTTCAGCATGCAAAGACATTCCCGCATTCGGCAATATCAGTTGTGAAAAACCCCCATCTTTTTTTTGAATCATTATTACGTTGGGTTGCTCTGAAGCTCCACAAACAAAAAAATCATCCAGCCCATCCTTATTAATATCGGCAACGGTCAACTTAGGTCCTCTGGTAGATTGTTTGTGAGGTATTAAATATTGCCTGTTCTGGTCAATAAAATCATTCTCTTTATGTTGCCAGTTCAGGTTTACCTGATTGGTAATATTGGTTAAATCAGATGGTTGTTTCTTAAAGAATTCGTTGTACACAAAATTCCCTTTGGCGTTGATCTGATCCACTTTCACCAAACCAGATTTGATATTAGATTTAATCACTTGATATTGCTGATTGGGCCAAATCACCAGAATACTGTCAGGCAGTTTTCCATCGGCTAAACCAAAGTGTAAAAAAGGTGTACTAGAAGATTGAAACCCCCTTGTCAACATTAGTTGCTGATACTGCAATTCAGCACCCTGAAACAAATATACTTTTGCCCCAATTCCAAAAGTATTTGCATTGTTTCCTTTAAATGAAAAAGCAAGATGATTGGTATTGGCATGAATATTCTTCAAAATAACAGCCGGTGCATTTATTGGATTAATCACAAGATCGAGTAATCCATCATTGTTTAAATCAGCGTAGGACGAACCGGTAAAGTATCCTTTCAATTTGGCTATTCCCCAATCTTCACTAACATCTGTAAATTCCATTTTACCATCTCCCTTAAAAAGAAAGGGATGACTTGCCCCATCAGGCATTTTATCAATAACTTCCTGATCAAATTTATCAGTAATATCTAGCCCCTTATTAGACTTCATATCACTTACAAATTGAACATAATCCAGGTCTACTGGTCTTTTTACAATTCCACTTGAAATAAACAAATCCTTCTTACCATCATTATCAAAATCTGCAAATAGAGGAGCCCACCTCCAGTCAGTTGCTGACACCCCACTCAAAATGCTATTGTCGGTAAATGAAATCCCATTACCATTGTTGGTTTGCAGAACATTTTTTGAAAATTGCTTTTGATAGCCATTTCTATCAATTTTAAAATTGTAGATGTCCATATTTTCATCGCTACCATATGTCTTGAGAATTTTTTCATCCTTTGGCAACATATCTACTGTAATCAAATCCAATTGACCATCATTATTATAATCAGCAACATCATTCCCCATACTGAACCTGCTGTAGTGTCTGAAATGATTAGACCCCATTTCGGAAAATGTACCATTTTGATTGTTCACATAATAATAGTCGTTCTCATGAAAGTCGTTTCCAACATAAATATCATCCCATCCATCATTATTAAGATCTGCAATAGCTACACCCAGACCATAACCCAGATTACTCTGAAATATACCTGCATTAGCAGATACATCCGTAAACTTTCCGGTCGCATTCAAATCGTTTCTATACAGTCTATCTCCGGATAAAGAATCATATACATTTCTATTAACAACATTTATTACATTGGAATGTGGCTTATGAGATTGATTAAGAATAAAACAATCTAAATCACCGTCGCGATCATAATCAAAGAAAACAGATTGAGTACTAAAACAAGCTGTATTTAAATTGTACTTTTCAGACTGTTCTTCAAATACATTTTCCCCTTTATTTATGTATAACTCGTTATGTCCTTTAAGACCATATTTATTGCTCACTGTTGAAACATAGATATCCAACAATCCATCGGCATTCACATCAGCCATCGTAACACCAGAACACCAATCAGAAATTCCAGCCACTCCTGCCTGCTTCGTAATGTCTTCAAATACAAAATTTCCCTTATTCAGGTATAATTTATTGCTGCCTTTACTATTAGCCGTAAAATAAATATCAATCAAACCATCATTATTAATATCTCCCGTAGCTACGCCTCCGCCATTATAGAAATAAAGATAATACAGGATGCTTAGCCCATCTCTTTCTTTTATCTCATTTGTAAAATCTATATTGGAAACAGAAGAAGAAACCTGAGTAAACTTTTGATTACCATTTTTACAGGAAAGCAATAAGATTAGCATGCTAATCACTACCGAAAAGGCAGATGTTAAACTAAATTTACCTATTCTCATACTATCTCTATATTAAACAGTAAAGGACTGATTCAAATATGACCAGCCCTTTACCTTATCATTAAACTGCCAATAACTATTGTTTAGCTGCATACAATGAAGCAACTTCCGTTGCAGTCAATGCTTTGCCATATAATCTAAACTGATCCATAGCCCCTGTGAATGAACTAATCCATCCATCAGTTGGTCCGGTAATATTTGCATGCTTGTTCCATCCACCAATTACCAAATTGGTTGCCTGAGAAAAGTTTACAGCTCCTCTTGGATTGCCTGCATTCTTTGCATCAGTTTGTGTTGGAGTAAGTCCAGTTACCAATGCACCATCAAAATAATAATTCATTTTTGAGGTAGTATGGTCATAAGCATATACAATATGATGCCAATTACCATCGAACATTGGTTTTACAAAATCACCTTCCAGCCACTGATCCATTAAACCAAATTTCATAGTTGCCTTAGTAGCTGTCTGGTTTTCTACTAAAACAAATGCCGCACTGTGATGCCAGCCATATGTGTCATCTACCAATGAAAACAGAAACTCAGTACGTCCGGCCTGGGCAGCATTTTTTAGCCATAAAGCAATACTGAAGCTGCTTGTTGATTTAAAATCATTGGCAGATGGATACAATAGTGCTTTCCCATCAGCACCCTGAACTGCCTTTCCTGAAATACCAGAAATAGACGCCAAAGGATTGGCTGAAGCAAATGTGGCTCTAATACTATCTACGGCATTCATCAATGGATTGGATGTACTTCCGTCAAATGCCGTATAAAACTTTAATGGGCCACCGGGAGGATTGGCATCTTTAACATAGTTTCCTAATGCCGGGCGATCCATTTTTTGACAACCTGTTAAAACAAATGTGTTCAATGCGATAGCAGCGGCGATAAATATTTTAAAATTATTTTTCATTACATTTTTTTTGTGAGTGAACATTAAAAAAATACAATTACCATTCTGGATTTTGTACCAGCAAACCACCTGATTTATCTATTGCAGGCTGAGGAATTGGATAGAACCTACATTTATTGGTATAGCCCAAAGGTCCAAGAACAGTAAGTGCATCACCCCATCTTACAAGATCAAAAAATCTCTCACCTTCAACACCAAACTCAACTCTTCTCTCTTGTTTAATAATATTACGCATTGCCAATTGTGTGGTAAAACTGATATCCGTCAACCCTGCTCTGTTTCTAACTGCATTAACTAAAGGAGCAGATTGTGCACCATTACCCATTTCATTCATACATTCTGCTGCCATAAGCAATACATCCGCATAACGAAATACCCGCTTATTGATCCAGCTAGGATTATCGGACTGACCAGTAGATGCTCTGTAGGCAGGATCTGCATAAATCTTTTTATTCCAGTATTTTCTTGGTAAAGGACCAGCAGGCACATCAAAAGTAGAGCCGGGAAGTACTCTCCCATAACCACCCGTTGATGGATCATCAGACTGACCAGAGAATAAAATGGTAGATCCTTTTCTAACATCTCCAGCTTCATAAGCACCTACTAAATTATCGGTAGGCGTATTCCATCCCCAGCCTAAATTCCATCCGCTTGCATTGGAACCACGAACACCCTGTGTAGTAGCATACTGACATCCATTATTAATAGACCCATTTGGACTTACATATGCCTGAATTTCAAATATAGACTCACTACTATTTTCTCCGGCATCCTTGAATATACCATAGTAACTGCTATATAAAGAATAAACGCCAGAAGAAATAACCTGTTGAGACAAACTCAATGCCTGAGACCAGTTTCCTCTGAACAAATGTGCTTTTGCATGCAGCGTTTTTGCCGCACCACTGGTAAGTCTGCCCGGATATTGATTACCCCAAACAGTTGGTAGATTAGCAGCTGCATAAGTAAGGTCAGCATCTATCAGTGCATAAATAGCAGAAGCCGGTGATTTAGCAATATTGGCCTGAGAAGCAGTATAAACGCGGAAATCAATTTTAGGAACGTCTCCGAAACTTCTAACCAAATCAAAATAAGCGAACGCTCTGAAAAATCTTGCTTCTGCAATATTATTAGCAGAGGCTGGATCAGTCAATTTAAGTGAATCAGCAGTTTGAATGGCAGTATTTGCCAGATTAATTAGTGCATAATGATCATCCCAGTAGGTATTGGTAGCCCAAAGATCTTTTACATACTGGTATCTGTCAAAAGGAGCAACCCATTCAGCTCCATCAGAAGGATCTGATCCTTTTTCAGAATCGTCCGATCTGAAATCGTGCATAGCCAACCATGGAATGGTGGTAAAACCTGCACTGTTACGTAAGTTACTGTACAATCCATAAACCTGTCCTTCCAAACCACCTTGATTCAAATCATCAAGGGTTGCAGTTAGCGGTTTACGATCAAGAAATTTACTGCAACCTGCAAGCACCAATAACATTGATGATATAGTTAGCAGGGAGAATAATATTTTAATATGCTTTTTCATAAATTATAATAATTTAAAAGACTTAGAATGTTACATTAATTCCAAAAGTGGTAGTCAACGGAATGGCACCGCCGGCATTGTCTACGCCAAATGAAATGGCGCTTCCACCAAATTCAGGTGTATAACCAGAATTTCTTTTCCAGGTATTAAAGTTTTGAACATTCACAAATGCTCTTAATGATTTTATTTTAGCTCTGTTCAGGAATGAAGAAACTACGTTGTATCCAAGCTGGATATTTCTGATTCTGAAATAGCTACCATCTTCAATATTGTAAGTAGATGCTTCATAATTAACTCTGTGGTCCTGAGCCAAAATAGGATCCCAGTTGGAAGTACCCTCACCATGCCATCTGTTCATCTTAAACGCAGCATAATTCACTCGTTGGAAAGGTGATTCTGTACCACCCCAGTTTCTGAAAATTTCATTACCATAAACACCTCCCAAATCAATACCGAAATCCAGATTCTTATACTTTACAGAAATGCTACCTCCATAGGCAAAGTCAGGAGTTGGATTCCCAATCATGGTTCTGTCAGCTGTATTTATTTTACCATCACCGTTAATATCTTTGTATTTTAAGTCGCCGGGACCATAAGAGAACTCAGTATTAACCGGAGAAGCCAGCTTATCAGCATAAGATTGATAAATGCCTTCTACTATATAACCATAGAAATAACCAATTGGCAATCCTACTGTTGTTCTGTTTACGCCATTTACAATAGAGAACTCCTTGGTAGCAAGTGATTCAACCTTATTCTTATAAGTAGTGAAATTACCATTTACAGTGATAGAAAGGTCTTTGTTGATATCCTTAGTATAGCTTGCAGACAATTCAATACCGCTGTTTCTGATACTACCGATATTATCCAATCCATTAGACACACCCTGACTACCAGGAATAAATGTCATTAAATCTTTAGTAAGTTTATTGAAGTAATTAATTTCAACGTGTAACTTATTCTTTAAGGCATTGAATTCTACACCCACTTCTTTAGCGTGTACAGTTTCCCATTTCAAATTTGGATTAGGCAAATAGGATTGTGAGAATGCGTTGTAAACCAGGTTGCCAAAAACTGCAGCATTACCTGCAACTAAGCCTGGATAAAAAGGATAATCATACCCATAGGTATTCTGGTTACCCAAAACCCCGATTGAGGCTTTTAATTTTACATAGTCAAAAACATTCTGATTCTTGAAGAAATTTTCTCTACTAATTTCCCATGCACCCCCAATAGCCCAGAAATTCTGCCAGCGGTTGTTTGGTGAAATCTGAGAAGAACCATCTCTTCTGATTGATGCATTCAGGTAATATTTACCCTGATAATTATACAACACTCTTAACAAAGCAGAAGCAGTTGTTCTTTCTCGCTGGTCAGAATTGGAAATCTTGGTAGTTGGATCCGTAAATCCATTATTTATGAACCAAAAACGATTATCATCCGGTATTGCAGCACCAGTAGCACTTTGTCTGGCAGCCGCTGACCTGTTGAAATTACCGTAGTAATAAGTAGTCCATCCAGCCATTGCAGTTAAACTATGATCTCCGAAACTCCTTCTGTAATTAAGAATAAAATCTTGCTGGAATTTCTTATAAGACTGATCCGATTCAGAAATAGTTGTAGTACGGCTATACAAAAATGGCCTCTTAATTGCAGCGTCGTAAGCATTGTACATAGGTGTATACTGACGAGTATTTACATTACTGATATCAGCATAAAAACTTGCTCTGAAAGTAAAATCTCTCAAGAAGTTCACTTCTCCAAAAACACTACCCACTGTTCTGTATTCAACACTCTTGGTTTTGTCCCATTCATTTTCAAGTTGAATTAAAGGATTCACAACACCTGAGTTCTGAATAGAAGGTAATTCGTAATACAAATTCTGAACAGTACTATCTAACCCGTATGGGTTCTTCGCTTTTACAGCAATAGTTCCATCACTAACCAAAGGAATTACTTTTCTTGCCTGATCCAGAATATAAGTTGCATTATAAGGATTAACCTGTCTGGTAGCATTAAAGTTTACTCCAAGCTTAATGGCTTTATTCAATTTAACCTCATCATTAAAAGAAAGTTGAAATCTTTCCAGTTTTTCATGCTTGATTAATCCTTCGTCACCTGTATAACCAATTCCAAAATTGAACTTATTCTTTTCAGTACTAGAAGCTAAGCTCAGATTACTACTACTGAATGTCCCTGTGCGCGTAACTGCATCAATCCAATCTGTATTGGCAGTCCAGTTACTGTAATCGAAAGGAGAAGTAACACCAATATTTGCTTTTTCTTCTTCGTACAGGGTTTTAAACTGCTCACCGCTAACTAATGCAATTTTATTTACCAGTTTTTTAAACCCATAAGTAGAATTGAAATTAATCACTACCTGACCTGCTTTCGCTCTTTTAGTTGTGATTGCAATAACCCCTGCTGCACCTCTTACCCCGAAAATAGCAAGAGATGAAGGGTCTTTTAAAATTTCAATTGACTCAATATCATTCGGGTTGATATAATCAATATTGTCATTGAACACTCCATCCACAACATATAAAGGTCGAACAGATCCGATACTGATAGTACCTCTGATTCTGATATCTGGAGCTGCACCAGGAGTACCATTATTTACAACGGACAAACCTGCTACTTTACCTTGCAAAGAAGCAACGGGATTGGTGTTAGGTTTATCAGCAACTTCCTTTCCTGAAATTTTCACAATAGAACCAGTTAAATCTCTTTTGCTGGCAGATCCATAACCAATTACAACCACTTCGTCCATTTTCTTAACAGCAAGTGACAGTTGCACATCAATGATAGCTTTTCCTGCAACTTTCACTTCGGTTGTTTCATAACCAATACTACTGATAACCAGGGTAGCATTTTTATCAACAGTAATTTTAAAATTACCATTGTTGTCTGCAAATGTTCCATTATTGGTTCCTTTTTCCAAAATAGAAGCACCCGATAAGGTTTCTTTGTTATCCCCTACAATTTTACCGGTAATAGCAATTTTATCATTTTCAACTTCATTGGTCGAAATAATGGCAAATAAATTTCCTCCCAGTTGTTTGTATGTCAGGTTGGTTCCTGCAAACAAATCGTTAAGAGACTGTCCAATGGTCCAGTTAATAGCGTTAAAGTTTACTTTATTCTTAAGGTCCTTTAAGTCAGAATTATACAAAAATCGAAAATACCCTTCATTTTCAATTTGCTTTAAGACCTTTTTGATCTCTGTTTTGTTTGTTTTTACACTGACTTTTTGTCCTAGAGAGGTAGTTGCACTTACCTGCATAATTGATACCAAGGTAATTACAATGGCAAGCTTCATAATGAGCAAGGTTTTGAGAAGCGTCCTGCGCCACTTTTTGTGGCCAAGAACTACACTTTTTTGCATAATTTTGATTTTGGTTATAAAAGAATGCAACGCCTATGGATTTTATCCATAAGATTGCTGTGCTTTTAGCGGGAAATGCTGCAACATTTCCCGTTTTTATTATTTTTTACTGATAGTTATAATATTGTTTTTGATTTCATAATTAAAAGGGATTAATAATTGAAGGTCACGCAAAGCCTCATCAATTGTTTCGTCTACAAATGATCCGCTTAGTCGAATATTTTCAATGTCTTCGTTAGCCAGATTAATTTGAACATTATACCAACGTTCAAGTTTTTTCACAATGTCTTTTACCTTTTCTTCTTCAAAAAGTATTTTGTTATACACCCATGATGTTTCATGTATACTGGAATCAGCTAATGTTTTAGAGATAGGAACTACCTGCACATTAAAAGAGGTTTCCCGAATTTCTTTTATCTCTGCTCCCGCTATCACCTCTTTCTTCGCATTAACAGTGCTCTCCTTATTGAAAATAATTTTTTCATGAGGCTTCAACATTAACTTAGGAGCATCTTTTTGATTTCTGTTGATCACTTCAATGGAGCCCTGAATCAGTGTAGCTTCAATGGTTTCATCCACTGAATATGCTTTCACATTAAAAACAGTTCCCAATACATGAATATCTATGTCTGAAGTATGTACAATAAAGGGTCTGGAGGGATTATGAACGACGTCAAAGTAAGCCTCGCCATCCAACATCACCTCTCTGTATTTTCCATTTAAATTTTCATCATAAGTCAACTTGCTTCCTGAATTAATCCAAACCTGGGTTCCATCAGGTAATACAATTTTTGACTTAGACCCCTTACTAACAATCACTTCATTCTGAGGCTTGCTTTTAGCAAGGGCAGGAAGCTCTGATTTGCTGAAAAGAGTATTGAAAAGAAAGAATGCACCAATACTTACTGCAGCAATTGAAAAGGCTACCTTGATCCACCTGGCAATTTTTGGTTGCTTAGTTTCAATATGAATAAAATCATTGGCAATCTCATCATCTACCATATCAAAATCCTGAACCTGTGCTTTAAGTCTGTTCACATGATTGAGGTAATGGTCTTCCTGATTTTGCTTATTGGAGCTAGAAGTTTTAGGTGTATTGGATGCGAAAAAATCGGTTAGTCTGTCATGAGAAGCCAGAAAATCTTGATTTGAACTTATATAATCCTGCAATTGCTTCAATTCCTCCTCAGAAGCTTCGCCGAAAATCTTTTTCGTAAGCAGAATCCAAAATCGTTCTTCTTTCATGGCAAGTATATGGTCAGAATAAGGACAAGCCAAAAGCAGAAATACCCCTAAAAGGGATAAAAAATTATTTTTTGGCTAAAATAGAGTGGATCTCAGGGAATTCATGTTTAAACTCCAAACATTGACGAATTCTTCGTAGCGCAATTGCCATTTGAGACTCAACGGTTTTAACAGATACATCCAGCAGCTCGGAAACTTCCTGGTATTTTAATCCGTCTTCCTTTATTAGTTTAAAGATGATTTTGCATTTTGGAGGTAAGGCATTCACTGCATCCATAATTTTTTGAGTCAGCTCAGCAGAGATGGCCAATTCCTCCGGATTAAAAAATACACTTTCCAGTTGCATTGAAAAATCATCTATTTGAAGCGATGCCTTCCGCTTATTTATTTTCAAGCGGTTCAAAGCAAAGTTTTTCGTTCCAATCAGCAGATAAAGCCTGGGGTTTTCTAACCGCTTTAAATTTTTTCTTTTCATCCATAAATTAATAAAAAGATCAGAAACCACTTCTTCTGTATCTTCAGAAGACTTAAGTATGGCAAAAGCAAACCCATAAAGGCTTTCATGCAATGACACAAACAGCGCCTTATAAGACTTTTCGCAATCTCTTGCAGAGATGGCTTCAAGCAATTCATTAATTTCTACATTGGACAGCACGAAAGCAATTGAGTAATGAAGCTACAAATTAAATAATAATATTGAGAAAAATTTAACAGTCAAATATGAGTTTTATCATGTAAAAACGGTAATTAAGACTTTATTAATCTTTTAATTTTGCCATTCGCAATCAAATCATAAAATAGTCTCATGTACATTTCTGCTTCAGAAGCCATTCAAAAAATCAATTCCGACCAAAAAGTATTCCTGCACGGAAGTGCAGCTACTCCAATTAGGTTAATCAATGAACTGATTGCACAAAAAGACCGATTGTTTAATGTAGAATTAATAAGTATAACCCAACAGGGAGTAGACTTGAATGACCCTTCGCTGAAAGGGCATTTTTACATGAATTCGCTTTTTGTTTCTGAAAGCAACCGAAAAGCCATCAGCATGGGCATGGGTGATTATACGCCTGTTTTCCTAAGTGAAATTCCATTGTTGTTCAACAGAAATATTTTACAAGTAGATGTAGCAATAGTAACAGTGTCCCCACCTGACAAACACGGCTACTGTTCACTAGGCACTTCAGTAGATATTGTAAAATCTGCTTTACGCTCAGCTAAAACAGTAATTGCACAGGTAAATCCAAATATGCCAAGGGTGCACGGGGATGGATTTATTCCTTTCTCAAAAATAGATTTTGCAGTATGGACAGATGATCCTCTTCCAGAAGTTAGCTATGCAAAAGGGTTGACAGATGTACATGAAAAAATAGGAAAGATCGTAGCTGAATTAGTAGAAGACGAGGCAACCCTTCAGTTGGGTATCGGAAGTATTCCAGATGCAGTTTTAAAAAATTTAACCAATCATAAAAACCTAGGACTGCATACAGAAATGTTTTCCGACGGTGCCATACCGCTAATTCAGAATGGTACCATTAACAATAGCAGAAAGAAAATTGTAAAAGGATATTGTGTTACTTCCTTTATGTTGGGAACCAAAGCACTCTATGACTTTGCCGATGACAATCCAATTATTAAGGCACTCGATATAGATTATGTAAACGACCCAAGGGTTTTAAGTCTGAATAAGAAAGTAACTGCCATCAACAGTGCCATTGAAGTAGACCTAACCGGTCAAGTATGTTCAGATTCAATAGGCATGTATCAGTATTCGGGAATTGGAGGACAGATGGATTTTATTAGAGGCGCTGCTTTATCAGAGGGAGGAAAACCAATCATTGCCCTTCCTTCAGTTACCAATAAAGGCATTTCCAGAATTGTTCCCTATTTAAAACAGGGAGCTGGCGTTGTTACCACCAGGGGGCATATTCATTGGGTTGTTACTGAATTCGGTGCTATAAATTTATTCGGGATGAATATGGCACAAAGAGCCAAAGCACTAATCAGCATTGCACATCCCGATCACCGCGAAGAATTGGAAAAAGCCACTGCAGAAAGGTTTAAATGCTAGTTCAATTGATAAAGTGGAGTTTGCAATAAGGAAACACAATAATCGGTTGCCCAGGTACCGGCAACATCCACATAGATAATATTGGGCCTGTTCCTGTGATTGATGGTTTTATTGGTAATCCACTCATTTATTTTTACGGGCAACTGCAGATTGGCAATCTTTGCATGATCAATTATGCTCTTGTTTTTGCGAATCATGTTCGCCAACAGAATGGCACCGTTCACAATCGGATTTAATTTTTCATCCTGAAAATCATTACAGATGGCAGAAGCTTCGTCTGCACTTTGCGTAATCTGCCAATCCAAACGAATCAAATCATTTTTGGCAACACCTATTTTTAGTTTATTAAAGAAATCCAACTCGGTTTGAAGCAGTTTATTCATGTCATTCGTACTTGCATATGCTCTTCTGAAATTAATAAATGCATTGGAAGTATCCGTCATGTCACATCGAGGAAATAAAGGATTGTTCCATCCTGGAATTTCAAAACTTAAAATCACTTTACCAGCAAGAAGTTTCAGAGGAACGTCGGCTATAGTAGCAGCTGAATTATTATAAATATGTTCTGCACCAATCCAGTTTAGCAAACTATCTTGTAATTGACTTAAAGGCGCTTCCTTTTCACAAAAATGACTAAAGGAAATAAGTACTACTTCCTTCTTATTATCTTCAAGAAATTTTTTTAACCCTACTGCTACAGTTTTAAGTCTTTCGCCATACCCTCCCCCAATGGCATCTTCCATACAATCAGATGCAGCATGTTTGGTGTAGAGCAATTTATTATACGCACCAACACGCAAATCAAACATCCGGATTCCCTGTTGTAGCTGTTCTTCAATACTTATTAATTGGGTTAGGGTATTACAGGCATTGATAGTACCTTTTTGCTGCCCACCTGTTGCAGTTAACACACTCATTCCTGCATCATGAGATCCCGGGAAAACAATATCTTTCAAAGTGAGTGAACTGGTATCTGTATGTAAAAATTGCTCCATCCATTTTGAAGTATTGTATTCTTTTAAAATAGACTGATAAACTTTTTTATTATCCGCAATAAAATGCAATACCCATTCAGATTCAGACTTTTTTGTAATCTGTACCGGAAATTTTGTTTTAAAAGTTGAAGGCAATAGCACAAAATCGGCATCTTTAAAGGGTTTTTCATCAAAAGAATAATATAAAAAATGTTGATTGATTTTCTTTTTAGAAGATGCTTTATCATTTACAAGATGATACTTTCCATCCTTTGCTTTCCAATACAATTGAAAACTATGCTGATCTAATTTGGCAATGAGTGATTCATTTGAAACATCCGATAAAACAGGGGCACTTGTCGTTAAACCACGACGGAAATATACAGCATTTGATTTACTAAAATCCTGATTAAAAGCAGGAAAAGACAAACATAAAGCAATGGAAAATAAAATAACTTTATAAAACATAGGAGTAAGAATTCAAACGTAATTTATTCAT